>JAIRKG010000017.1 GCA_031260235.1 Dysgonamonadaceae bacterium
CTGTTTGGCCGCTTTCATAAATACAGTTTAAAATCCGAGCGGGCGCGTTCCGGTAAAGTAGCCTTGTCTTTGAAAGAGTTGCAGCAGTTCAGGCAGGGCGACTATGTGGTGCATATTGATCATGGTGTCGGCAAGTTCGGCGGGCTGATTCATACCGATATAAATGGAAGGATGCAGGAGGTGATCAAATTAATATACCAAAACGACGATATTGTTTTCGTAAGTATTCATGCTTTGCATAAACTTTCCAAATATCGCGGCAAAGATAACGAGCCGCCCCGCCTGAATAAAATCGGCTCCGGAGCATGGGAAAACCTGAAGGAGCGAGCCAAAAAGAGAGTGAAGAACATAGCCAAGGATTTGATATTGCTTTACTCCAGGCGGAAATCGGAGAAAGGCTTTGCTTTTTCGCCCGACACTTATTTGCAGAAGGAATTAGAGGCTTCCTTTATATATGAAGACACGCCCGACCAGTTGAAGGCGGCGAATGAAATTAAGCAGGATATGGAAAGCAGCAAACCAATGGACAGACTTGTTTGCGGCGACGTTGGTTTCGGCAAGACGGAAGTAGCCATCCGCGCGGCGTTTAAGGCGGCAACCGACGGAAAGCAGGTCGCCGTTTTGGCGCCTACTACCCTGTTGGCGTTCCAGCATTATAATACGTTCAGGGAACGGTTAGAGAATTTTCCGGTCAGGGTGGATTACCTCTCCCGCGCACGGACACGGAAAGATGCGAAAGTTATTATCCAAGACCTTCACGACGGCAAAATAGATATACTTGTCGGGACGCACCGCATTATAAGTAAGGATATAATCTTCCACGATCTGGGTCTGCTGATAATCGACGAAGAGCAAAAGTTCGGCGTAACTGTAAAAGAAAGGCTAAAACAGATGAAAATCGGCGTTGATACGCTTACGCTTACGGCTACACCTATCCCGCGTACGCTGCGATTCAGCCTGATGGGAGCACGCGATTTGTCCAATATTTCTACCCCGCCGCCAAACCGTTATCCGGTACAGACGGAGATACACCGTTTCGGTAACGATATTATCCGCGAAGCGATACACTTTGAAATGAGCCGCAACGGGCAAGTATTCATCATCAATAATCATACCGCCAACCTACCGGAGATAGAGAAAATCGTCCACCGCGAAGCGCCGGAAGCCCGCATTGCCGTTGGGCACGGGCAGATGGATCCTTCGATGCTGGAAGATATAATCACGGGCTTTGCCGACTATGAATATGACGTGCTTATCGCTACGACTATTATTGAGAACGGAATCGACATCCCTAACGCCAATACGATTATCATTAACAATGCGCATCATTTCGGACTGAGCGATTTACACCAGTTGCGCGGGCGCGTTGGACGCAGCAACCGCAAAGCGTTTTGCTACCTGCTTACACCGCCGCTCCACCTGCTGGCACCCGAAGCCCGCCGCCGCCTGCAAGCCATAGAAAACTTCGCCGGACTTGGCAGCGGTATCCATATTGCTATGCAGGATTTGGATATTCGCGGCGCCGGAAACATGCTTGGCGCCGAACAAAGCGGATTTATCGCCGAACTTGGTTATGAGGCTTATCATAAAATCCTCAATGAAGCGGTTTTCGAACTTAAAAACGAGGAGTTTGCCGATCTGTATAAAGACGAAAACGCAGTTAATACCGGCGAACAGTATGTGCATGAAGTCAACGTGGAAAGCGACCTGGGGCTGCTCTTCCCCGCATCCTATATTTCAAGCGAACCGGAGCGTATGGCGTTATATCGCGAACTGGACAATATGGAAGAAGAGGGCAACGTTGAGCGTTTCCGGCAAAAACTCCGCGACCGGTTCGGCGAAATTCCACAGCAGAGCGAGGAACTGATACTTATTGTATCCCTGCGTCGCCTTGCCAAAAAACTGGGTATAGAGAAGGTTACGCTGCGAATTGGCAAGATGAATATATTTCTTGTTTCCCAAGCCGAGTCGGCTTATTACCAAAGCGAAGCTTTCGACAAATTGCTTGCCTATGTTAAGAAAAATTACAGGCAAACACAGATGAAAGAACAGAATAACCGGCGGTCGCTCACGGTTGACGGGGTTAATTCCGTTGCAAAGGCTGTGGGGATTTTGGAGGAGATTGCCGGGCGTTGATCTGCTTTATATAGGGATAAACCACCTGCAACGCCATTTTAACGGGAGTATAAGTAATTGATTTTTCCTGCGTTTCCTTATTAATAATCGCCGAGTCGGAATCAAAAACCGATAGGATGTTCAGGGCAAAACTCAGGCACAGCAGCCATATCAAAACCCCGAAAATCCCTCCGGCCAAGCGGTTAAGCGTATTGATAGGTGTTGCCTTGAGGATTGTATCAACCACTTTCGACAACAGGGCAAACCCCGTAATGATAAGGATAAATGCAACGGCATAATATACTGCGCTGTGGATATTTAAATTGAGATAACTTCGCAACAGTCCGGCGATCATTCCAGAAAATACAATCGCCAATATCAGAGAAATAAAGGAAATGACCTGTTTAACCAAACCGTCGTACATGCCTTTTAGTAAGCCTGCAGCCAGGCATATCCCGATAACTATATCCAACCAGACCATAGTGTTTTTTTACAGCGTTTGTTTCACTTCAATCTCCTCAAAAACTTCAATGAAGTCGCCGATTTTAATATCGTTGAAATTATTGATGTTCAGCCCACATTCATATCCCTGCGCAATCTCTTTCATGTCGTCTTTGAAACGTTTCAAAGAGCCTAATTCGCCGGAATAGATGACAATACCGTCGCGAATGAGGCGGATTTTGTTGGTGCGTTTGATTTTTCCTTCGCGCACTATACATCCGGCAACCGTTCCTACTTTGGTTATCTTAAATATTTCGCGGATTTCGACGTTGCCGACAATTTCTTCCTTTATTTTCGGCGAAAGCATACCTTCCATAGCGGCTTTCACTTCTTCGATTGCATTGTAAATAATGGAATACAGGCGAATATCTACGCCTTCTTTATCGGCTAATTTTCTCGCCGCCTGTGAAGGACGCACCTGAAAACCGACAATAATTGCATCGGAAGCCGCCGACAAAATCACATCCGATTCGGAGATTTGCCCCACGCCTTTGTGAATAACATCGACCTGAATTTGTTCGGTGGACAGGCGCAGCAAAGAATCCGAAAGCGCTTCGACCGATCCGTCCACGTCGCCTTTGACAACGATGTTCAACTGTTTGAAATTGCCGATTGCAATCCGGCGACCGACGTCGTCAAGCGTTAAGCGTTTGCCGGTGCGCAAACCCTGTTCGCGTTGCAGCTGTTCGCGTTTGGTAGCGATTTCTCGCGCTTCCTGTTCCGTTTCCATCACGTTGATTACGTCTCCGGCTTGCGGAGCGCCGTTGAAGCCAAGAATCAATACCGGTTCTGCAGGCCCTGCCTCTTTGATTTTCTGGTTTCTTTCGTTGAACATCGCTTTCACGCGGCCATAATGCGTTCCTGCAAGAATAATATCTCCCTGACGAAGCGTTCCGTTTTGTATCAGCATGGTAACCACATAGCCGCGTCCTTTATCCAATGAAGATTCGATGACCGATCCCGTTGCTTTCCGATCCGGATTGGCTTTTAGATTTAATAATTCGGCTTCCAGCAATACTTTTTCCAGCAGTTCCCGAACACCGATACCCTGCTTTGCTGAAATGTCCTGCGACTGGTATTTTCCGCCCCAATCTTCCACCAGATAATTCATAGTAGCCAGCGCTTCCTTTATTTTTTCGGGATTTGCTCCGGGCTTATCTATTTTGTTGATTGCAAATATCATCGGCACTCCTGCTGCCGAAGCGTGGTTAATCGCTTCGACAGTTTGGGGCATCACGCTGTCGTCGGCGGCAACAATGATGATTGCGACGTCGGTTACACTTGCACCGCGGGCGCGCATGGCGGTAAACGCTTCATGCCCCGGCGTATCAAGGAATGTAATTTTCCGCCCGTCGGACAATTCTACGTGGTAAGCTCCGATGTGCTGCGTGATTCCTCCCGCTTCTCCGGCGATTACGTTCGTATTACGGATGTTGTCGAGCAGAGAGGTTTTACCGTGGTCTACGTGTCCCATCACCGTAATAATCGGCGGTCGGGCAACCAAGTCTTCCGGCCGGTCTTCTTCTACGGAAATGGCTTCCGTAACTTCCGCACTGACATATTCCGTTTTATATCCGAACTCGCCGGTAATCAGATTGATGGTTTCTGCGTCCAGCCGCTGGTTGATGGAAACCATAACGCCAATACTCATGCAGGTGGAAATAATGTTGACTACAGAGATGTTCATCATGTTTGCCAAATCGTTTGCCGTAACGAATTCGGTTATTTTGATGACTTTGCTTTCCTGCGCTTCCATTTCATACTGTTCGCTTTGGCGTTGGAAAACGGCGTCTCGTTTTTCGCGGCGATATTTGGCACCTTTCTTCTGACTTTTGTTTGTCAGGCGGGCGAGTGTTTCTTTGATTTGTTTTTGGACGTCGTCTTCGTTGACTTCGTTTTTGATGAAGGGTTTATGGATTTTGACGTGTGTTTTGCCGTTTTTGCCGCCGGAGGGCGTGCTTTCGTCAATATCTATTTTTCCGCTTTGAATGCGGTTGCGTTTCCTTTTTTCCGTTTCGTCCAGATCGGCTTTTTTCACCAAAACAGGTTTTTCTTTCCTTCCTGTCCAGGTTTCTTCCGAAGCGGGCTTCTTGACTTGGACGACTGAAGCGACTTTCTTCTTTTCTGTCAGTTCGCGCCGTTTTGTCGTCTTACTTTTCTTTTTCGGACGCGCGACAGGGTTAATAGAATTGACGTCTACGGTATCAATGACTTTAAATGCCGGTTCAAGATGAGATTGGTTGGGACTGAAAATTTCTTCTTCCTTTGGAGCGGCAAGTGCTTCGTTAACATCTGCTTCTTTTTGCTGTTCGACGGCTTCCGGCGTATCCGTCGCCTCTTCAACTTCCGATGGTTGTTTTTCCCTTTGTTCCGGTTTTTCTTCCCCGTCAATTAAATCATTTTTGTCAATGGCAACACGTTCAGGTTGTATATCTTCTGGAATTTCGGCTTTGCTTTCCTCCACTTTTTGGGGCGCTCCATAACCTTCCACAGCCACCGTTTCGTTCTTTTCCTTTTGGTGGCGTTCCTGACTTTTCTTTTCCGCCTCAATTTTAATAGATTGATCCTTGGCAAATTCTTTGACAAGCAATGCGTATTCCTCGTCGCTGATTTTTGCATTGGGATTTGACGCCGCCGAAAAACCCTTCTTCTGTAGAAAGTCCACAATAGTAGACAATCCTACATTTAAATTTCTTGTTACCAGATTTAATCTAATTGACATAGTATTTATTCTTCTTCAAATTCAGATTTCAGAATGGCGAGAACTTCATCTACCGTATTTTCTTCCAAATCGGCTTTTTCCATAATTTCACTACGCTCCATTGCCAAAACATTCTTGGCAGTATAACAGTTGATGTTTTTCAACGCATCAATTACCCATGCGTCGATTTCATCGGCAAATTCATCTAAATAAATATCATTTTCATCGATTACCTCGTCGCGGAATACGTCGATTGTATATTCCGTTAACATGCTTGCCAGTTTAATGTTCAGCCCACCTTTTCCGATTGCTAAGGAAACTTCTTCGGGACGCAGATATATTTCGGCTTTTTTAGTCGTTTCATGAATTTTGACAGACGATATTTTTGCGGGGCTTAACGCTCTCTGGATGAACAAAGCGGCATTTGCCGAATAAGTTACAACGTCAATGTTTTCGTTGCACAGTTCGCGAACGATTCCGTGAATACGCACCCCTTTCATCCCTACGCAAGCGCCAACAGGGTCGATGTGGTCGTCATAGGATTCAACGGCTACTTTGGCTCTTTCGCCCGGGATGCGGGCAATTTTTTTGATTGTAATCAGTCCATCGTGGATTTCCGGTACTTCCAATTCAAATAATCGTTGCATGAATAAGTTAGACGTGCGGGAAAGGATAATCTTCGGGTTATTGTTCAGGTTGTCCACTTTTACGACGACGGCGCGGCGGATTTCATTCTTGCGGAAAAAGTCGCTCGGAATCTGTTCGCTTTTTGGAAGAAGCAATTCGTTACTTTCGTTGTCCAAAAGCAGAACCTCTTTTTTCCAGATTTGATAAACTTCGGCAGAAACGATTTGTCCTATGCGGTCTTTATACTTGTTATAAATGCTGTCATTCTGCAATTCCAGGATTTTGGCGGCCAAAGCCTGCCGAAGATTTAAAATGCCTCTTCGTCCGAAACTGTCGAAATGCACCTCGTCAGTAATTTCTTCGCCGATTTCGTAGTCGGGGTCAATCTTTTGTGCTTCAGACAGCGTGATTTGCAGATTGGAATCCGTCAATTCATCATCCTCCACGACTTTGCGGTTTCGCCAAATTTCGAAATCGCCTTTGTCGGGGTTAATAATGACGTCGTAATGTTCATCCGAGCCGAACATTTTGCAGATTACATTGCGAAATGTTTCTTCAAGAACGCTGATTAACGTTGTTCTGTCGATATTTTTGTTTTCCTTAAATTCGGCAAAAGTATCGATCATGCTTATTACTTCTTTTCTCCTTGCCATGATTTTTCTTAAATCTTAATTAAATATTTCGTATGTTTGATTTCGTTGTAAATAAAAGTCAGGTCTTCCTCAACCGTTATTTTTCGTTTCGCGCCTTCCGGTTTTACCTGTTTTTTCATCGTAAGCACAAAAGTTTCCGCATCGGCTGATTTCAGGATACCGGTATGTTTGACGCCCGATTTCGTGAGAACTTCCACTTCGTTTCCTACATTTTTAAGGTATTGCCGCAGTATTTTGAACGGTTGTCCGATTCCTGCCGAGCCGACTTCCAGTTCATAATCCTCCGTATCTCTGTCTAATTTGGATTCGATAAATTTGCTTAAAGAAATGCAGTCGTCGATAGAAACCGCCCTGTCGCCGTCAATTTCGACAACAATCACATTATCCGGCTTTACATCTATGTTTACCAAATAATTAACCGACTGCGTCAAAAACTCGTCAACTATTCTTTTTACTGTTTCTTTCTCAATCATAAAAACAAAATAAAAGGGGGATTTAACCTCCCCCCATCCTCCAAATCGCTGCAAAGATAATATATTTTTAATGGTTGCCAAACTTTAACAATCTTTATTTTGATTTATTGCGTTTATTTACGCTCGCGCCGTATGTCCTTCCGTGCAAATTTTGCTCCTATGTTCAAATGAAATTTGGTTTATGTAATAAAAGGTGTTATTTTTGTGCGTAATTTAAAATCAAATTAAGCAAAATATGAATAAAATAGTCAGTAAAGAAGCCCTCTCGGCAAACGTAATGAAATTCGTTGTTGAGGCACCGTTGATTGCAAAATCCGGAAAGCCGGGGCATTTCATTATCCTGAAAACGGGGAAATTCGGCGAACGGATTCCCTTGACAATCGCAGATTCGAATATCCAAGACGGTACGATTACCTTAATCATCCAGCAAGTAGGCAAATCGACCCGGAAAATATGCGCCCTCGACGCCGGCGGATATATCGACGATATGGTGGGGCCGCTTGGAAAAGCTACTCACATTGAGCGTTTCGGGACGGTTGTATGCGCTTGCGGAGGCGTGGGAACTGCGCCAATGTATCCAATTGCCCGCGCCATGAAGCAGGCGGGAAATAAAGTGATTGTCGTTTTGGCAGCGCGAAATAGAGCGTTGATTCTCATGGAACAGGAAATGAGAAATTTCGCCGACGAGGTGATTATTATGACCGACGATGGCTCTTACGGACAAAAAGGCTTGGTTACGCAGGGTATAGAGCAGGTCATCAATCGTGAAAAGGTCAATTTGTGCGTAACGATAGGACCTGCGGTTATGATGAAGTTTGTTTCCTTATTAACGAAGAGATATGAAATTCCTACGGTGGCTTCCCTGAATACAATTATGGTTGATGGGACGGGAATGTGCGGCGCGTGCCGCGTTACGGTCGGCGGGAAAACTCGCTTTGTGTGTGTTGACGGGCCTGAGTTTGATGCACATCTGGTCGATTTTGATGAGATGATGATGCGGTTGGGGGCTTACAGGGACTATGAGTGAATTACTAATTATGAATTAAGAGATTGATGGAAGGTATGAAAAAAATGAGAGATGAATTATGGCGGAAGGAATTGCGTGAAAGTATGAAAAACAAAGAGCGCGTGGCTATTCCTCGTGTGAAAATGCCTGAGTTGGAAGCTGCATATCGCAGCCGCAGTTATGACGAAGTCAATATGGGTTTGTCGGTCGAACAGGCTGTGCTGGAAGCCAAACGCTGTCTGGATTGTCCCGAACCGGCGTGTATGAGCGGTTGTCCGGTGGGGGTGAATATTCCCCAATTTATCAAGTATATTGAGAAAAACGAAATATTGAAAGCTGCTGCGACGCTGAAAGAAACGTCGGCATTGCCTGCTGTTTGCGGTCGCGTATGTCCGCAGGAAAAGCAATGCGAAAGCCGGTGTATACACCTGAAAATGAAGAGTGAAGCGGTTGCCGTCGGTTATCTGGAACGCTTTGCCGCTGATTATGAACGGGAGAAAGGCGCGGTTTCGACACCTCAACCTGCGGCAAGCAACGGGATTAAGATTGCCGTAATCGGTTCCGGCCCTGCAGGGTTGTCCTTTGCCGGCGATATGGCAAAATATGGCTATGATGTAACGGTATTTGAAGCTTTGCATGAAATCGGGGGTGTGTTGAAATATGGGATACCTGAATTTCGTCTGCCGAATCATATTGTGGATGTGGAGATTGACGTCCTCCGAAAGATGGGCGTTCAGTTTATCGCTAACTGCATCGTCGGGAAGACTGTTTCTTACGAAGATTTGCATGAACAGGGTTTTAAGGGGATTTTCGCGGCGAGCGGCGCTGGGTTGCCTAATTTTATGAATATTCGGGGCGAAAACCTGTCGGGCGTCCTATCGTCCAATGAATACCTGACGCGCATTAACCTGATGGGTGCTAATCGCGAAGAAACGGATACGCCGGTCTTTTTCGGGAAGAATGTTGCGGTTATCGGCGGCGGAAATACGGCGATGGATTCTGTGAGGACTGCCCGCCGCCTGGGCGCAGAAAAGGCGATGATCATCTACCGCCGCTCGGAAGAGGAAATGCCTGCCCGCCTCGAAGAGGTGAAACATGCGAAGGAAGAAGGGATTATTTTCCTTACACTCCATAATCCTGTCGAATATATCGGCGACGAAAAGGGATTCGTTAAACAAATGGTTCTCCAGAAAATGCAACTCGGCGAGCCGGATGCTTCGGGACGCAGACGACCGGTTGAAATCCCCGGTGCTGTCAAAACGGTAGATGTGGATTTGGTCGTCGTGGCGATAGGGGTATCGCCCAACCCACTTATTCCAAGTGCTTTCAGCGGATTGAACATCAGCAAGTGGGGAACGATTATCGTGGATCAGGAAAGATTGCAAACTGATTTGCCGGATGTTTATGCAGGCGGAGATATTGTGCGTGGAGGGGCTACTGTTATTCTTGCAATGGGCGACGGGCGGCGAGCGGCGAGGTGTGCTAATATGCAATGGATGGGTTAATACTTTTCATCTACTTGATCTTATTCCTCACTCCCTGTAAAAAAACTTTCATCTCTTCCATATCCCGCGCTTCTATAATTTTTAGGAGGTTGGCAAGTTCCTTGCGGATCTGTTCCAACTGCCGGGGAGTTCTCGGATTAAAAAGAATTTCGGTCAACAGGTAATCATCTTCCGAAAGCAGACCTCGGGCAATGTCCATATGCTTTTTGAATGTTGTTCCCGGCGCCTCCTGGTGTTTCATCACAGAAGCAAAAATCAGCGTTGAGGAAAACGGAATGGACAGCGAATAGGCAATAGTTTCGTCATGCTCATCAAACGTATATTCAAAGATATTCAGATTCAAACTGCCGTATAAATCCCTAAAAAAGACCTTTCCCAAATGGGAAGATTCGGAAATGATAATGGCATTTTCGGACGAAAGGCTGCCCAAACGAGCAAAAGTCGGTCCAAACATCGGATGCGTGGAAACATAAGACCGTCCGGTCTTTTCGTAAAACTCCTTCAACCCCGTCTTTACCGATGCTATGTCGGAAATAATACAGGATTCGGGAACAAAAGGCAGGACCTGATTAAACGCCTCGATTGTATAGCGAACGGTAGCGGCATTAATCAATACTTCCGGTTGAAAGTCACTGATTTCTTCAGGCTTACTCATCCGGATACAATTGTAGGTAAAGCGCAACTTTTCTGGATTCGGGTCGAAAATGGCAACTTCGTGCATAAAACTTAGTACATCGGCAAAGAAAGAACCCATCTTTCCTGCGCCTAAAATTTGAATTTTCATAATCAATTCGTAATTATTTATTTAACATCTCTATTTGCTGCCGAATTGATTCCTCGTGAATAGCCTCCAAAAGAGTTTTCATAAAACCGGCGCCAACTCCCATTTTCTCTGCCTGCGAGATTCTGTTTTCCAGGATTTCATCGTAGCGGACAGTTTGAAGCACAGGCATATTATGCTCTTTTTTGTATTGTCCGATTTCTTGGGAAACACGCATCCGTTTGGCTAAAATACCGAGCAGTTCGTTGTCGATTTCGTCAATTTGCTGACGGAGTTGCTCCAGATTTTCCGTCGTTTGTTTCGCTTCCCGAACAACAAGCATACTCAAAATGTAAGAAAGAATATCCGGCGTAATTTGTTGTTCCTTGTCACTCCACGCACAGTCGGGATTGCAATGCGATTCGATAATCAGCCCGTCGTAATTTAGGTCCATGGCCTGCTGGCTGATGGAAGCGATCAATTCGCGCTTTCCGCCGATATGGCTCGGATCGGAAAATATCGGAATGTTCGGAATCCTCCGTTTCAATTCAATCGGGACATGCCATTGCGGCAGGTTTCGGTATAATTTCTTGTCGTAAGTGCTGAACCCACGATGAATTATGCCGATTTTCCGAATGCCCGCGTTGTAAACTCTTTCGATAGCGCCAATCCACAATTCCAAATCGGGGTTCACAGGGTTTTTAATCAACACAATGCCCATAAAACCGGAAACCTGCAAGGCTTCGGCAATTTCCTGAACGGCAAAAGGATTGACGGACGTTCGGGCACCTATCCAAATAATGTCAATCCCATGCTTAACGGTTTCAAACACATGTTTTTTATTGGCAACTTCCGTCGCAACGTACATGCCGGTTTCCCGTTTCACTTTTTGTAACCATGCAAGCCCTTCCGAACCGACACCTTCAAATCCGCCCGGTTTAGTGCGCGGTTTCCAGATACCCGCCCTGAAAATTTTGATTTCTCTCTTTGCCAAATCTTTGGCGGTTGTCATCACCTGTTCTTCCGTTTCTGCACTGCAGGGACCTGCGATAATAATCGGACGTTTGTCGCTGACGCCCGGCAGCAAAATTGATTCTAATTCCATAATTTTATATTTTTAGTTACGAGTTACAAGTTATGAGTTACAAGTGAGCCTGTCGCTCGTAACTTGTAACTAATTTTCTAATTCTCTCCAACGCTTCTTGCAGTTTCTCATCCTTGCAACAAAGCGAAATGCGGATATAATTGTTTCCGTTACTGCCGAAAACAAATCCGGGCGTGATAAAAACGTGCGCGCCATATAAAATCCGGTCGGCTAATTCTCCACTATCTTTGTATTTACCGGGAATTTTTCCCCAAAGGAACATGCCCGACTGCTTCGAATCGAACCGGCAACCGAGCGTGTGCATGATTGCTTCGGCAATCGTTTTTCTTCTTCGATATACTTCATTCATGGACGCATACCATTCTTCGGGGGCTTGCAAGGCTCTTGCCGCCGCCAGCATCATCGGTTTGAACTGTCCACTGTCGATATTGCTTTTCACTTTCAATATCCACCGGACAAATTGCGCGTTGGAAGCGAGCATGGCGATGCGCCATCCCGGCATGTTTTGCGATTTGCTCAAAGAGTTCATTTCAATACAAATTTCTTTGGCTCCGTCGATTGACAATATACTTTTCGGGTGGTCATTCAAAATAAAACTATAAGGATTGTCGTTACAGATAATTATCTTGTACTTATGCCCGAAGTCCACTAATTTCCGGTACAGTTCAAGCGTAGCCGGAGCGCCGGTCGGCATGTGGGGATAATTGACCCACATGATCTTTATGTTTGATAAATCAAGTTGTTCCAAAGCATCAAAATCCGGTTGCCAATTGTTCTCTTCTTTCAAATCATAAGGGATAACTTGCGCTTCGACCAAATGACCGACTGAAGTGTAAGTCGGATATCCCGGATTGGGCGTCAATACGCCGTCGCCCGGATTGAGGAAAGCCATGGAAATATGCAAAATGCCTTCTTTCGAGCCGATTAGCGGCTGAATTTCCGTGTCAAGATTCAAATCCACACCATACCATTGCTTGTACCAACCGGCAAAAGCTTTACGCAATTCAGGAATGCCCACATAAGACTGGTAGCCGTGTGTATCGGCTTTCTGCGCCGATTCGCATAACGTTTCAATGGCTTCCTTCGACGGCGGTAAATCCGGACTGCCTATGCCTAAACTGATTACATCCAATCCTTTCCGATTCATTTCCGCAATTTCTTTCAGTTTTTGGGAAAAATAATATTCGCTGACCGAATACAGGCGGCGGGACGGTTCGATTTGTTTTGTCATAAATTTTATAAAATGAATGATTTTAGCAACATGATTTTAAATCCTTAAATTCCCTGTATTCTCCCAAAATCTTTAAATCCCTCATCAACGGACGGGCAGCATTCAAGCCCTGCTTGTAATTCAAAATATCCGTGAAAGTCACATCAACATAAAACAAATATTCCCATTCGCAGCCTAAAATCGGCAAAGATTGTATTTTCGTCAGATTCAGGTTGTAGAAATAGAAGATTGTCAATATTTTAGACAGGCTTCCTTCCGCATGCAGGAGGGTGAAGACAAGCGACGATTTATTGATTTCGCCGCTTTTGACCAACTCTTCGGCTATACGGCGGTTTGAAATGATCAGGAAACGGGTGAAATTTCGCTTGTTCGTTTCGATTCCTTCTTCCAAGACTTGCAAACCATAGAGTTCGGCGGCATATCTACTGCATATTGCCGCATGTCCTTTCTGTTTGTTTTCGGCGATGATTTTCGCGATTAACGCCGTGTCTTCCCCCTCTACAATCTTTATCCTGGGAAGCATTTTCAAATAATCGGCGCATTGCATCAAAGCAATCGGATGAGAATTGACCTCAGTGATCGTTTCGACCGATTCGCCGGGCAAGGCAGCAAAACTGTGGCGGATGCGGATTTTTTGTTCACCGATAACAACTAAATCACTTTCCCGAATCAATTCATTGTTATGCAGCAAACTTCCTGCGATTGTGTTCTCTATCGCCATGATACCGATAATATTCGGGTCTTTTTTCACGGCCGAAATCACATCTTTAAACTGACTACAAGGAAGAATATTGATATTTTCTTCCCCTTTTTCTTTGAAAAATTGGCGGGCGGCTATCTCATGATAGGCGCCTTCGATCCCTTGAATGGCAATTGTTTTCATTTTTACACAAATCAATTAAAAAAAAATCCCGCCGGTTCGGACAGGATTTTATATTCATTATTTATATTTCGTTTTTATCACACAAAACCCTGTTTTACCCCTTGTTAGTGTAAAAGTAATAAAAGGAATATGTAAAGTAAAAACGACTCATTGCTTGTTTGTTTTCAAAAATCAGGGGACAAATGTAATGCTTTTTTTTAATATGCAATCACTAATGTCCACTAAAAAACAAAAAAGTTCTTTGAAATTATTATATACCGGCGGTTACGCCCCCCCTCGCCATCGCTCCCCGTCCGCACCCCGTCATTGCGAGCCGCGTAGCGGCGCGGCAATCCAGAAAAAGAATATAAATTAGTTATGAACATTCACTAAAAAAACAATAATTATAAAACAAAAAGAAAATGAGTACAACGAAAGAACAGGGTTTCGACACTCTAAAAATCCACGCGGGTTACAACCCGACGGAACATCAAGGCTCCATACAGGCGCCGATTTATCAAACAACAGCCTTTGAAGTCGGTTCGCCGGAACGCGCGGAACGTCTTCTGCGGTTTGAGGAATTTGGGCTGTTGTACAGCCGGATAGGTAACCCTACGCAGGCGGCGCTTGAACAGCGCGTTGCTGCGCTCGACGGCGGCGTTGCGGCTGTATCTGTTGCATCGGGGATGGCTGCAGTATCGTATGCCATATTGAACGCCGGCGAAGGCGGGCGCGTTATCGCTGCCGGACAAATCTACGGCGGCACTTATGACGCTTATCGCAAACTGTATCCGAACCTCGGCGTACAGATTGACATCGTAGACGACATCAACGACCTGAAAGCCGTCCGCAAGGCCATTAAACCGGATACAAGGGCTGTCTTCGTAGAATCGATCAACAATCCGGTGAACATCATTGCCGACATCGAAGCAATCGCCAATCTCGCTCACGAAAACGGTCTTCCTTTGATTGTCGACAACACGCTCGCAACGCCCTACCTGTGGAAGCCTATCCTGAACGGCGCCGACGTTGTGGTCTATTCGGCGACCAAAGCGCTTAGCGGACACGGCTCCATTATCGGCGGAATCATCGTCGATGCGGGAAAATTCAACTGGTTCGCAGGACGGCATCCCCATTTCGAGAAGCAGGTCTATACGCTGGGCGGCAAAACCATTGGGGAAGTGTTTCCCGATTTCCCGTTTGCGGCGCGGGCGCGGAGTTATTATCTCAACCTGCTCGGCGCGGCGCTGTCGCCTTTCGACGCTTATCTGATATTGCAGGGTATCGAAACGCTGTCCGAACGTCTCAAAAAACAGAGCGAATCGGCACAAATCATTGCCGAATATCTGTCGAATCATCCGAAAGTCAAATGGGTAAGTTATCCTACGCTGCCGGGCGGCAAATACAAAAAACTTGCCGAAAAATATTTACTCAAAGGATCCGGCGGCGTCTTTTCGTTCGGGTTCAAAGGAACGCAGGAAGAAATCTACAATTTCCTCAATACCGTAAAACTGTTTTCGTATCATGCCAACCTGGGTGACACCCGTTCGCTGATAATCAATTCACCGAAAACCACCCATCACGAGTTGACGGAGGACGAAAAAAAGCGCACCGGCGTGCCGCCCGAAACCATCCGCCTGTCTATCGGGCTTGAAGATGTAAACGATTTAATTGCCGATTTGGAGCAGGCGTTTAACAGCTAATTGAGTCCATACGTAGTTTTGTATCTGTATTTATGATAAAAAAAGTCCGTGCCTTTGCGACTTGAAAAGTTTAATTTTATACGACATGTCAAATAAAAAGATCAAACAGATTGCCATTTATGGTAAAGGAGGTATCGGAAAATCAACGACAACCTCAAACATTAGCGCCGCTTTAGTAGAAGCCGGCTACAAAGTTTTGCAATTCGGCTGCGACCCCAAGAGCGATTCGACAAACACTTTACGAGACGGGAAATACATTCCTACTGTTCTGGATTTGTTGCGTGAGAAATCGAAAGTTGATGCTCACGAAGCGATATTCCAGGGATTCAAAGGCGTATATTGCGTCGAAGCAGGCGGACCGGCGCCGGGCGTCGGATGTGCCGGACGTGGAATTATCACGGCAGTCGAATTGTTGAAACAGCAAAACATTTTCACGGAACTGGATTTGGATTATGTCATTTTCGACGTCCTGGGTGACGTGGTATGCGGCGGCTTTGCCGTTCCCATTCGCGAAGGTATCGCCGAACATGTTTTCACCGTTTCGTCGTCGGATTTCATGGCTATTTATGCGGCAAATAACCTGATGAAAGGCATCAAGAAGTATTCCAATACCGGCGGTGCATTGTTTGGCGGCATCATTGCCAATTCAATCAACAACGAATACCAGCAGTCGATTATTGACGATTTTGCCGGTAAGACAGGTACGCAAGTCGTGGAATACGTGCCGCGCTCAATAACCGTCACGCAGTCGGAACTGTCGGGACGAACAACTATCGAAGCGCAACCCCAGTCGAAACAGGCGGATATTTATCGCAGTCTGGCTTTCAAGATTCACGAGCATACCGAATCGAAAGTCCCTACGCCGCTCAATATCGACGAACTCCGTAACTGGTCGGCCTTATGGGCCGACCAGTTGCTCGCTATCGAATCAAAAGCCAATGATTAATCACTAATCATTATTTATGGACATCAGCAATCATCCCTGTTTTAATGCGGAAGTGCGGCACACTTCGGGAAGGATACACCTGGCGGTAGCGCCGAGATGCAATGTACAGTGCAACTTTTGTAACCGTAAATTCGATTGTGCCAACGAAAGCCGTCCGGGTGTAACTACTTCGGTGATGAACCCCATTCAGGCGATTGAATACCTGTCGGACATGGTTAAGCGGATCAACAACCTGTCGGTAGTAGGAATCGCAGGCCCCGGCGACCCTTTTGCCAATCCCGAAGAGACGATTGAAACGCTGGAACGGGTATGCGCCGCTTTTCCCGACAAATTGCTGTGTGTTTCTTCCAACGGACTGGCTTTGGCCGAATATGTGCCGAGCCTGACAAAAATAAACGTTTCGCACGTTACCGTTACCGTCAATGCCGTTGACCCGAAAGT
>JAIRKG010000043.1 GCA_031260235.1 Dysgonamonadaceae bacterium
GGGGAAACCGCTAAACCACATTAAACGGACGGAAAAGATAACCGGGTGGTTTGACAGGTATGGAACTTTAACCGGACTGCGTAGTCGGGTCTGCCTTTACCAGGAAGATACTCAGTTCATACAATGCATACAGCGGAATGAAAACCATAGACAGCGTGAACGGATCGCCTGTAGGCGTAATCACTGCGGCAAGAAACAGTAAAATCACAATAGCATGGCGGCGGTAGGTTTTGAAAAAAGATTTTTTCAAAATGCCGATTTGCGACAATAACCACGAAATCAACGGCATTTCAAAAACAAGCCCCATCATAAATACCAGTACAAGGAAATTGTCCATGTATGAATCGAGCGATACGGTGTTGTGAATAATGTCGCTCAACGTATAACCGTAAAGAAAACGCAACGTCATCGGGAAAATCAGGCTGTAACCGACAATGCATCCGGCAAAAAACATGAGCGTGCCGAAAAGAAGCACCCACCGCACGTTTTTCTTTTCATGCTCATACAGCGCAGGACTGACGAAACGCCACACTTCAAACAATATATACGGGCAAATCAATATCAGCGCAATCCAGAACGAGGTGCTTAAATGCCTGAAAAACGGAGCAGTCAGGTCAATATTGACCATGTCTATCGAGAAACTCTTGTCGCAGAAATCGGGAATGCCCGGCATTGACCGGCTTATGCGGCACATCCATTCATAAAGGAAAAAATCGGCTTTGGCGGGAGCCATGACAACGTTGTCGAAAAACCACGGCATAATGATAAAGCCCCCGATAGCAAAAATAAACAGGGCAATAATAATCCGGAACAACGTCCAACGAAGTTCTTCCAGATGATCCCAGAATGACATTTCTTCCTGAGCGCTCATTCCGTCCGGTATAAAAAATTACTTTTTATCGCTTAATGAATCATCGGACTTGATGTCTTCTTCGATTTCCTTCATACCGTCTTTGAATCCCCGGATGCCTTTCCCAATGCCTTTCATCAATTCGGGAATTTTTTTGCCGCCGAAAAGCAGGAGAACAACAACGAGAAGGATAATCAGTTCCCAGCCTTGGGGTATCCATAGAAGCGTAAATAATAGTGTTTGCATAGTGTTTTTGTTTTTTTAGTTGCCATTAAATCAGCGCACAAATATACATCGTTTAATTAAGATAACGAAAACGATTGGGTTAATTTTTGTTTTTTCAATGAGTAAAATATTATTAATATGCGAACATTTATTACCTTTGGCGCGTCGTAAGTATAAAAAATAATATGAAAGCAATATTTCCATATCTATTCATTTTATCGTTGTTGTGCATTTCATGCAGGCAACCGGTGAACGACGGCTGGACAGATACGATGAACGGCGGCCTGATCCGCATTGCGTGCGACGAAAATTTTAAAAGCCTGATGGATGCGGAAATCGAAGCGTTTGAAATCCGTTATGATTCCGCTTTTATCATTCCCGTTTATACCAATGAAACGGAAGCCATTCGCCTGATGTTGGACGATTCCGTCCGTTTTGCCCTGACAACGCGGGATATTAACCCGCAGGAAAAGAGGGCATTTGAGGGGAAAAAATGCGGAGTGAGAAAATCGCTGGTTGCTTTCGACGGCGTGGCGCTCATTACCAATTTGGCGAACAAAGATTCCATTATCGGGCTTCCTGCTTTGAAAAAAATACTTACCGGGGAAATTACGAACTGGACGCAAATCAATCCTGCATCGAACATGGATACCATTCGTGTTCTTTTCGAGGGAAACCAGTCCGGCGTTTTGCGGTATGCTCTTGATTCAATCGTTCGTGGAGATAATTTGTCTCCTTATTTATATGCATTGAATAACAGTGCGGAAGTCGTCCGCAAAGTTGCGGAAATGCCTGATGCCATAGGGCTGATTGGCTTTCTCAACGTAGAAGAAGACAAAGTCAGGTTGATGCGGGTGAGCAAAGAAGAACATGCGACGCTTACAAACAGCTATCTTCCGTATGAAGGTGATATTGTCCATGAAAATTATCCGTTGTGGCGTCCCGTTTATGTGCTGTTGTCCGATCCGAGATCGGGTTTATCTACGGCGTTCAGCATTTTTGTAGTGAATGAAATCGGACAGAAAGTGATTCAAAAATCCGGTTTATTGACGGTTAACGGCTCTCATATTATGGATGTAGCCATTCGCGATGAATTTCCACAAATTAATAATAACAATAAAAACAAATTAATAAAAACAACTGAAAATGAAGACAAGAATGAAAACTAAAAAAATGCTTTTGTTGGCAGGTATTTTGTCTGTTTCGGCAGCAAGTCTTTTTGCCGGTAGCAATACAAAAGGAATTGAGTGTTACAGAGCAGAATTGTATGGCGCTGCAAAAATATTCTTTACGCAGCAGGAAAACCTTTCATCTGTTGACCAGGCGGAAAGGTACTACTATTTAGGGCAAACCTACTATCAACTGACCCGGATAGATTCTGCCCGGTATTTTTATGAAAAGGCAATTGCCGTCAATCCCGAATATCCTTTTGGGTATCTCGGATTAGGGAAATTGGAATTACCGAACAATCCGAAAGACGCGGAAAACTTATTTAAGAAAGCATTCGGGCTGGCGAAAAAAAATCCCCGCGTACCCACCGAAATTGCCAAAGTATACATTGCTGTCGGAAACAAAGCAAAAGCCGACGAAGCTTTGGAGAGGGCGCGTAAAATCAACAAGAAATTTCCGGATATTTTTATTGCAGAAGGCGACTGGCTGAGAAACGAAGGAAACATTGGGGAGGCTTGTTCCAAATATGAAATAGCCATCCATTTCGAGCCCAGTGACAAACTTTCT
This sequence comes from Dysgonamonadaceae bacterium, assembly GCA_031260235.1. Classification (GTDB taxonomy): domain Bacteria; phylum Bacteroidota; class Bacteroidia; order Bacteroidales; family Azobacteroidaceae; genus Azobacteroides. The sequence continues at coordinate 2,813 of JAIRKG010000043.1, forward strand.
TATTTGCGGCTGGCTAAAATTTATAAAAAAATTAATGCAGAGCAGGCTTTGCAGTATTTAGACCAAGCGGTTGCCGTTGATCCGGATTACATTCCTGCGTATGCCGAAATCGGCGATATTAATTACGATAAGGGACGTTATAAGGCAGCGTTGGAAGCGTATGAAAAATTTATCGCCGTTCCGGGCGTTCCTTTGACTCAACACGAAAGATATGCGTCTGCGCTGTATTTTGACGAACAGTATGACAAATCGCAGGAGGAAATCAATTTTGTTTTGTCGCAAGACCCCAATAACGCGGTTATGTATCGGATTCAAGCATACAACAATTTCAAAAATAAGAATTATGCATTGGGACTTGAACAGATAAACAAATTCATCCAGAATACGCCGAAAGCAAAGCATATTTATTATGATTATGTGACTTTGGGCGACCTTCAAGTGGAACTGAAGCAACCCGAACCGGCGATTGAAAGCTACAAAAAAGCGTTGGAACTGGATTCTACAAAGATAGTTATCTACGATAAATTGACCACTGCGGCCGAAAATGCTAAAAAATATCCTTTAGCCGTCGAGTATTACGAAAAAAGTTTTTCCCTGAATCCCGATTTTTCCCTGATGAGTTTGTTTTCTTACGGACAGGCTAATTTCAATGCTGCCGCTTATTACATAGACGCACAAACCATTGAAGCAGAAAAAACAGATCCTGAATTGGAAGCCGCCAATCAATCTGTTTTTGATATTCATATTCAAAAGGGAACGCAAGCCTTTTCAGATGTTATTACCCGCAAACCGGATACCCATTTGGGCTATTTGTGGCGGGCGAATATCAGTGCGCTGGTGGATTCCTACAACCAGTTGAGGGAAAAACCGATGACCGGTGTTGCGAAACCTCATTACGAAGAAGCGCTTAATTTTATGTTGGAGAACAATCCGACCGGCGCAAGAAATAATGACATTATCAGTTGCTACCGTTATTTGGCTTCCTATTATTTTACATTGAACGATTTGGATTCGGTTGCCAAACATTATATGAAAATACTGGAAATTGACCCTGAGAATGCACAGGCAAACAAAACACTGGAACTGTTGAAGAACCATCTCAAGTAATTAGAAGACAAAGTTATAATGACATTGGGAACACCAAATTTATT
>JAIRKG010000056.1 GCA_031260235.1 Dysgonamonadaceae bacterium
GTGTGAATATTTCCGTGTACATTTGTAGTGTCTAAATTTACAAAAGTCATACAAATAAATAAATTTAATTATGGAAGAAAATGATTCTATTATCAATCCTGCAAGAATCCGGAAAATAATGGAGGAAAAAAATTTAAATGCTGCATTATTTGCCGATACAGTTAAAGTCAGCCGGGGAACGATTACGCATGTATTAGGCGGACGAAACGAGATCACACTCAAAGTCGTCCTGAAAATTTTAGCCGCCTTTCCGGATATTAATCCCGACTGGTTGCTTTTCGGGAAAGAACCGATGTATCATCGAGAAAAAGTTTTTATGCAAGCGCAACAGGAACCCATTTTGCCGTTTGATGACACACCAAAAGTTCTCAATCAATCAAAAACCGAAATAAATGCGTGTAGGGAATCGAAAGTTTTCGAATATTCACCAAAATCAGAGGATAAAACGGATATTGGAGATGTTCAATCGGTTAAAACAAAGCAAATTAATGATGTTATTTCAAGTAATAAAAAAATAGACAGGATAATTATTTTTTATGATGACAAAACTTTTATGGGGTTTTCGCCGGAAGAATGAAACAGCGTAAGTTAAAATGTAATTCATATTTGAAATTAGTTCTTTAACAATTCATCAGTTGCAAAAATTTACTATTTTTGTAACCAAATTATAGAAAATTTATGAATTATTCTGAATGTAAGCAGCAAAAGCTTTCCGAAGATAATACGTTAATTTTGAAATATATATCGGATTATGAAGAAATATATTGCAGATTGGACAATCAAAGAAAATATCCCTTTTAACGATAATGAATGTTATTTATTAAAGTTAAGTCTTGAAGAAAAAATTCCGATAATACTTCCGGGACAATTTGTACAAGTCTTGGTAGAGGATTCCTCGACTACTTTTTTGCGACGGCCAATTTCCGTTCACTTTGTTGATAAAGAAAAAAATGAACTTTGGTTGCTTGTTCAGGTAATCGGTAACGGCACTCGAAAACTTTCCGAACGGAAAAAAGGCGACCGCGTGAACTTGATTTATCCTTTGGGAAATGGGTTTTCTTTGCCGGAAGATAAATCCAAGATAACCGGCAAATTGCTGTTAATCGGTGGTGGAGTAGGGGTTGCGCCTTTATTGTATCTGGGCGCCTGTTTGCAGGAACTTGGTTATAGTCCTGAATTTCTGTTGGGCGCGAAAATAAAAAAAGATGTATTGCAAATCAATGAATTCGGCAAATTCGGAAAGATTTATATCACGACGGAAGATGGCAGTGCGGGCGAAAAAGGCTTTGTAACAAATCATTCCATTCTGCAATCGGGCGGTTTCGACTTTATATATACTTGCGGTCCCAAACCCATGATGGCGGCAGTAGTCCGATATGCCCGCGAAAAAGGAATTGCTTGCGAGGTATCACTCGAAAACACAATGGCTTGCGGAATCGGCGCTTGCCTCTGTTGCGTGGAAAAAACGGTTCGCGGAAACGTATGCGTATGCACCGAAGGTCCTGTAATGAATATCAATCAATTGACATGGCAAATTTAAACATTGAAATAGGCGGATTAAATTTTAAGAACCCTGTGCTGACAGCTTCAGGTACATTCGGTTACGGAAGTGAATATGGTGATTTTATCGACTTATCGCGTTTGGGCGGCATCATTGTCAAAGGCACAACGCTTTATCCTCGCGAAGGCAACAACTATCCCCGTATGGCGGAAACTCCTGTTGGCATGTTGAATGTTGTCGGTTTGCAAAACAAAGGTGTTGATTATTTTATTTCCGAAATCTATCCAAAAATCAAGGATATTGACACTCGGATGATTGTCAATGTAAGCGGTTCGACCATTGAAGAATATGTTACTTGCGCTGCGAAAATCAATGAATTGGAGAAAATTCCGGCAATAGAATTAAATATTTCCTGTCCCAATGTAAAAGAAGGCGGGATGGCTTTCGGAACCAATTGTGGAAGCGCTTCGAAAGTGGTGAAGGCAGTTCGGAAAATTTACCATAAAATGTTAATCGTAAAACTGTCACCTAATGTAACCGACATCACGGAAATCGCCCGTGCTGTCGAAGCGGAAGGCGCCGATTCCGTTTCGCTTATCAATACTTTGCTCGGCATGGCGATTGACGCAGAAAAAAGACAGCCTGTATTATCGACAGTAACCGGTGGATTATCGGGACCGTGCATAAAACCTGTTGCCCTGCGAATGGTTTGGCAGACGGCAAAAGCCGTGAAAGTTCCCATAATCGGAGTGGGCGGCATATCGAACTGGAAAGATGCAATCGAATTTATATTGGCAGGTGCAACGGCTATTCAAATCGGAACATATAATTTTATCGACCCGACGGTTTCTATTAAAATTGTTGATGGAATTGAGAATTATTTGAACCGGCATGGGTTTGATTCGATAGGGGAATTGATTGGGAATATGTAATTTTTCGAAAAAAAATGAAAATAAAAGTCTGCGGGATGAAATATCCCAACAATATCAAAGAATTGGTCGGCCTCCCAATTGACATGATGGGGCTGATTTTCTACGAAAAATCGCCACGGTATGCAGGAAATTTATCGCCCTGCGAATTGCGGATTGTGCCGCCGCACATTCAAAAAGTCGGCGTTTTCGTCAATGCTTCCGGAGAAGATATTTTTACTAAAATTCGGGAATATGATTTGCAAATCGTCCAATTGCACGGAGATGAATCGCCCTGTTTTTGCAGAAACATTAAAAATCAGGGAATTAAAATAATAAAATCATTTCCAATCGAAACGAATGCCGATTTTGAGCAATGTAATTCCTATGAAAATGCCGGTGATTATTTTCTGTTCGATACAAAAACGCCGGCGTATGGCGGTTCAGGGAAAAAATTCGACTGGAAAATACTCGCATCATATAGCGGAAAAACGCCGTTCATCCTAAGCGGAGGCATTGCGCCGGAAGATGTGGCGGCGGTATTGGAAATTCAACATCCGAAATTGTATGGTATTGATTTGAACAGCCGCTTTGAGACAGTACCGGGGGAAAAGGACATTGAAAAATTGCGACAATTTTTTGCTTTTTTATATAAATCGCAAAAACAATCGGAATTATATTATCTTCGCACTGCGAAAGAGTTACATTTTTAAAGTGATTTCACCTAAAAATTATAAATTATAGACAAAAATGAAAAAATTATTGATTGTTTTTTTGGTAACGTTGTTTTTTATGGGATGTGACCAGGATAGTCCTGTAAAAGACACTACATTTGAAGAACCGAGCGAGCAGGGTGCGCAACAATCGCTTGGTCTTGGTTGGCGTCCCGATTTTAGTATTGAGAATAGGGCTATGCGGCCTACCATATTGGGAAGGCAGAAACAGAATCCATTTTCGGTACAGAATATGCGTATCGCATTGGATACTGTTTTTGCGTATGCGCAGGAAGCTGAGGATGCGCTATTACAGTCGGATTTGCAAATCGGGATATCATCGTTGGTTGGGACATCATCGTTAAATGCGCTTTCCGTAAATGCGTTTTCTCTTGATGCAACCGACTTGTATGTACGTTTTTTACCGCAAGACAGCGTTGGATATGATCTGTTAATGCAGGATCATACTTTAGAATTATTTAATCACCCGCTTGATTATGAAATTCTACAGGCAGGGGATTATTATGTCGATCCAAGTCTTGAGGGAAGCCTGTATTCATGGCAATATGCCGTTGTAAAACCCAATTATCAGCCGCCGCAAGGAGTTATCTATGAAATATTGGACGAACTCTTTCTTATTGAAAATTGCGAGGGCTATTCCGAACAAATCACCGGAACTTTTCGAAAAGTGCTCACGGCTACTTCTTTTGCTTTTACCGGCAATGAATCCGAATTGCGTATCGGATCTCCGGAACTCGCCGGCTTTATAACAACATGCAAAAAAACCTGCATTCTTTGGGGAGCGATATGTTGGACGACTTGCGACACCAGATATTATCCCGAAGGCTATATCAAAGTAAATACACCGTCCGGAGAAAAGCCGCTGAAAGGAATAAAAGTGCGTACCTCTCGGTGGTTTAAAAACATTACGATGCGAACCGACGCCAATGGTTATTATTCGACAAATTCTGCTTACTACGATGATATCCTGATTGGCAACTGTCCCCTTTATGAAATTGTTTTTGACGGAGTAAACGGCGATAATTCGTGGGAGCTCAATA
>JAIRKG010000123.1 GCA_031260235.1 Dysgonamonadaceae bacterium
ATGAAACAGAATTTATTTATTTTAGGATTAATATTAATGAGTTATTCAGCATGTAAACAAAATGTTAAGTCGGGTTCGCTTGACAGTTCCAATCCGTTTGCCGCGGAGTTCAACACTCCCCGCAACCTTCCGCCTTTTGATTTGATCAAAACGGAACATTACAAACCGGCATTTCTGTCCGGTATCGAAGATAACACTGCCGAAATTGCAGCGATTACAAACAATTCAGAAGCGCCGACTTTTGAGAATACCGTAGTTGCACTGGACGAAAGCGGCAGGCTGTTAAACAGGGTATCCGCCGTATTTTTTGCAATGACAAGCGCCAATACGGATTCGGTTTTGCAGGCGCTTGAAGCCGAACTGTCGCCGCTATTGACGACTCATTCTGATAATATTTACTTGAACGAGCAATTATTTGCCCGCATCAAAGCCGTTTATGACGATCCTGCGTCGAAAGATTTGACGGTGGAGCAGAAAAGACTGTTGGAAAAATATTACAAAGATTTTGTTCGGTCGGGAATTGCATTGGAAGCCTCCCAAAAGGAGCGGCTTCGGGAGATCAATAAGGAGTTGGGATTGCTTAGCGTTTCGTTTGGCGAAAATTTGTTGGCGGAAACCAACGATTTTCAGTTAATTATTGATAACGAAAATGATTTGTCGGGACTTCCCGCGAATGTGATTGACGCGGCAAGCCGGCAGGCAACGAAAAAGGGTTTGGACGGGAAATGGGTATTTACTCTGCACAAACCGAGTTGGGAGCCCTTCCTTAAATATGCCGACAACCGCGAACTGCGCGAAAAACTCTACAAAGCCATGTACAACCGCGGCAACAACGGCAATAGCCACGACAACAAAGACGTCATCAAAAAAATCGTCAACCTGCGTCTCGAACGTGCTAATTTGTTGGGATATAAAACTCACGCCGATTACAAATTGGAAGAAACTATGGCGAAAACGCCCGAAAATGCGCTTAAACTATTGACCGACATTTGGAAATACGCTTTGCCGCAAGCGATAAAGGAAAAAAGCGAATTGCAGGAACTGATCGACAAAGAAGGCGGCAAATTCAAATTGCAGTCTTGGGACTGGTGGTATTATGCCGAAAAATTACGCGAAGCAAAATATGATTTGAACGAAGAGGAATTGCGGCCGTATTTTGTATTGGACAACGTCAGGAACGGTGCTTTTGAAGCGGCAAATAAATTATATGGAATTTCGTTTAAGGAAATCGACAATGTTCCGGTCTATCAAAAAGATGTGAAAGTATTTGAAGGATACGATTTCGACGGCGCGTATATCGGCGTCATTTACGTGGATTATTTTCCACGTCCCGAAAAACGGAATGGCGCATGGATGGGAAGTTATACGAAACAAATGGTTTATCAGGGAAAGTTTGTACATCCGGTCGTTTACAACGTGGGCAATTTCGCGCTGCCTGCAGGAGACGCCCCTTCTCTGCTGAATTTAGACCAGACGGAAACTTTATTTCACGAGTTCGGACATGCCTTGCACGGCTTGCTTTCGCGGTGCAATTACCGCGGCGTTTCCGGCACAAATGTTTATCGCGATTTTGTCGAATTGCCTTCGCAGATAAACGAACACTGGGCGTTTCATCCGGAAGTCTTGAAAATGTATGCCAAACATTATAAAACAGGAGAAGTAATCCCCGACGTATTGATAGAAAAAATCAAGAAAACGGCGACTTTCAACCAGGGATTTACAACGACGGAACTTGTTGCCGCCGCTATCCTCGATATGAAATGGCATACAATCGAATCGCCATTGACGGTAGATGTAAATACTTTTGAAAACGACGTTTTGAATGAAATAGGGATGATTCCCGAAATTATAGTAAGATACAAAAGTCCCTATTTCGCTCATATTTTCGACGGCGGATATTCGGCAGGCTATTACAGTTACCTTTGGTCGGAAGTATTGGACACCGATGCGTTTCAATCTTTTGAAGAAAACGGTATTTTCGACCCTGCAACAGCGAAATCGTTCAGGGAAAATATCCTTTCCAAAGGAGCAAGCGACGATCCGATGACACTCTATCGCCGTTTTCGCGGAGCCGATCCCAATCCTGATTACTTGTTGAAGAATCGGGGATTTATAAAATGAAATTCTACATTTACCGGTTTGCGAAACGTTTACACCGTCAAATTGTTTTCACAAAAATGAGGCGCATGAAAAAACATGCGCCTTAACTTTTGTTTTACGTATGCAGTCGCTAATCAGATAATTTGGCTTTCAGAAATTCTCTGTTCAATCGTGCAATATGGCTAATTGATACGCCTTTTGGACATTCCTTTTCACAGGCACGGGTATTGGTGCAGTTGCCGAAACCCAATTCGTCCATTTTTGCAATCATCGCTTTCACCCGTTCTTTCGTTTCCGGTTTTCCTTGCGGCAACAGTGCCAACTGGCTGACTTTTGCCGCGACAAACAGCATTGCAGAACCGTTTTTGCAAGCGGCGACACAGGCTCCGCAACCGATGCAGGAAGCGGCGTCCATCGCTGCGTCGGCAATCGGCTTGGGAACGGGAATCGCGTTGGCGTCGGGAACGCCACCGGTATTGACCGACACGTAACCGCCAGCCTGAATGATTTTGTCGAATGCATACCGGTCGACCATCAAATCGCGAATGACCGGAAATGCTGCCGACCGCCAAGGCTCGACCGTAATTGTGTCGCCGTCGTTGAAATGCCGCATGTGCAGCTGGCAGGTAGTAATCCGGTCGTCGGGACCATGCGGGTGACCGTTGATATACAACGAACACATTCCGCAGATGCCTTCGCGGCAATCGTTGTCGAATGCCACCGGCTCTTTCCCCTCGTTCACTAATTTTTCGTTCAGGATGTCGAGCATTTCGAGAAACGACGTATCGCCCGAAATTCCATCCAATTTGTAGGTTTCAAAACCTCCTTTTTCCTTGGGTCCTTTTTGACGCCAGACTTTTAATTTGATGTTTATTACTTTTTCCATTTCTTTTTATAGTTACGATTTATAATTCCGCTGCAGCCTCTCCACAAATTCATAATCCAACGGTTCCTTCACAAGTTCCGGCTCCTTGTCCTCACCCGCATATTGCCAGCAAGCGGCATAAGAATATCCGGCGTCGTCGCGCAAGGCTTCCCCTTCGGGCGTCTGGTATTCTTCGCGGAAGTGACCGCCGCACGACTCGTTCCTGTTCAGTCCGTCAAGCGCCATCAGATAACCGACGTCGAAGAAATCGGCTACACGGAGCGCCTTTTCCAGTTCGGTGTTCAACGAGCCGACTTCGCCCGGAATGCGTACATTCGCCCAAAACTCCTTTTTCAATGCTTTGATTTTCTCCAAAGCGTTTTTCAGCGATTCTTCGGTACGAGCCATACCTACGTAATCCCACATGATTGTACCAAGCGCTTTGTGGAAATAATCAACCGAACGGGTTCCATGTATGTTCATCAGTTTATTAATCTTCGCCTTGACCGCCTTTTCCGCTTCCTCAAATTCCGGCAAATCGACGCTGAAACGCGGAACGCTGATTTGGTCGGCAAGGTAATTTTGAATGGTATAAGGAATTACAAAATACCCGTCAGCCAAGCCCTGCATTAGAGCCGATGCGCCCAAACGGTTGGCGCCGTGGTCGGAAAAGTTGGCTTCGCCGATGGCAAAACAGCCGGGAATTGTCGTCATCAATTCATAATCGACCCAAATGCCGCCCATCGTATAGTGAATGGCGGGGTAAATCATCATCGGCGTTTTATACGGGTTCTGGTCGGTAATCTTTTCGTACATCTGGAAAAGGTTGCCGTAACGGGCTTCCACTGTTTTCATGCCCAACCGTTTGATAGCGTCCGAAAAATCCAGGTAAACCGCCAGTCCCGAAGAAGCGACGCCAAATCCCGCATCGCATCTTTCTTTTGCAGCGCGCGAGGCAACGTCGCGCGGAACCAAGTTTCCAAAAGCCGGATATCTTCTTTCCAAGTAATAATCACGGTCTTCTTCGGCAATCGCGGTCGGATTCAGTTTGCCTTCGCGAATGGCTACGGCGTCTTCGATTTTGCGGGGAACCCAGATGCGCCCGTCGTTGCGAAGCGATTCGGACATCAGGGTCAGTTTAGATTGAAATTCGCCGTGAACGGGAATACAAGTCGGGTGAATTTGCGCAAAAGCGGGATTGGCAAACAACGCGCCTTTCCTGTAAACCTGCATCGCCGCCGAACCGTTGGAATTCATCGCATTGGTCGAAAGGAAATAGGCGTTTCCGTAACCGCCTGTGGCAATCACGACCGCATGAGCCGCAAAACGCCTGATTTCGCCGGTTACAAGGTCGCGGGCGATGATACCGCGCGCGCGTCCATCAATCACAACGAGGTCTAACATATCGTGGCGGGTAAACAGTTTCACGCTGCCTTTGTGTATTTGGCGGCTCAAAGCCGAATATGCACCGAGCAACAATTGCTGTCCGGTTTGACCTTTGGCGTAAAAAGTACGAGAAACCTGCGCCCCGCCGAAAGAACGGTTGTCCAGCAATCCGCCGTATTCGCGGGCGAAAGGAACGCCCTGCGCTACGCATTGATCGATAATATTCACCGAAACCTCAGCCAGACGGTAAACATTGGCTTCGCGGGCGCGATAATCGCCGCCTTTGATTGTGTCGTAAAACAGGCGGTAAACCGAATCGCCGTCGTTTTGATAATTTTTTGCCGCATTAATGCCCCCCTGCGCGGCAATTGAGTGCGCCCGACGCGGAGAATCCTGAATACAGAAATTCAAAACGTTGAAACCAAGTTCGCCGAGGGAAGCGGCGGCAGAAGCGCCGGCAAGCCCGGTTCCCACCACAATCACGTCTAAACGACGTTTGTTGGCGGGGTTCACCAATTTCTGGTGGTCTTTGTAATTCGTCCATTTTTCTGCCAATGGACCTTTCGGAATTTTTGCTTCTAAATTTGTCATAACTAATTTAACTCGTCAACTTAATAAATAAAAAATAAACCGGAATAGCCGCAAAGCCCAATATAATAAGCGTTGCTACAGCTTCGGAAATCAGTTTCAACCGCGAAAACCACACGCTGTTGTTGAAACCGATTGTTTGAAATGCGCTCCACACGCCATGCGTCAGGTGAAACCAAAGCGCACCCAGCCAAACAAGATATACAGCCACATAGCAAGGATTTGAGAAAAGTTCCTTTACCAATCCCGAACCTTCAACGACCGCATTGGGAGAATGAATAAGTTCGGCAAACTGCATCTTGTACCAAAAGTTCCAAAGGTGGATAACTAATCCTAACAGAATAATTATCCCCAAAACATACATGTTTTTCGCCGCCCATTCGGTTCGCGTCCGGTTGGACAATCGATACTTGTCCGCCCCTCGCGCTTTCAGGTTTTGCAGCGTCAAAATCGTGGCATAAATGAAATGCACAACCATGCCGGCTGCCAGAATAAGCGTGCCTGCAACGGCATACCAATTGGCGCCCAAAAGTTCGCAAATCGTGTCGTATGCTTCTTCCGAGAAAAGCAACGTCAGATTCATGGACATGTGAAACAGCAAAAATAAAATAAGGAAAATACCCGATATACTCATGATAAACTTCCTTCCAACAGATGAATTAAATAGCCAGTACATACATTTTTAAGATATAATAAAATTTGACGGTACAAATTTACTTAAAAATATGCAATTTGCAAAGAAGGATGATAAAATTGATTTTATTTTTAGTGCAAAGCCGCATTTTTTACGCCACGAGATTATTGGGCGCAAGAATTGAATGCTGCGTATGCAGAGATTGCCGTAATCTAACGGTCATGTAATAGCAAATTCCCTTTGCCAATATATATG
>JAIRKG010000110.1 GCA_031260235.1 Dysgonamonadaceae bacterium
TTTTTGATTAATTACGATATAAATTTCCTGCAAAACAGTTTAGGTTCTTTATAATTGTACATTCGCTTTGCCCCATACGTTATTGCAAGCCGCGAAGCGGCGAAGCAATCCAACCCCACATCGTCATTGCGAGCGACAAGCGAAGCAATCCATTTCTCTTTCTTGTTTCGGGCTTCGCCCTTATAAAAAAGTTCTCTTTCCTTATTACTTCGCCGCTTTGCGGCATATAATAATGAGAAAACAATTTTTTTCTTCAAATTTCTTCAAATATACTTGCATATTAAAAAATCATGCTTATATTTACATCGTTAAATAAATATTAAACAAATTCAAACAAACAAATGGACGAACAACAATTCGAACACGACAGATGGTTACAAGACTACCCTGCACACTACTTCCAAGGTTTAGAAGAAGAAATAAAAGCCGGAAATCTGTCAAGAATGGAAGCGGTAGCGAAGATAAGAAAATACAACGTACAAGTATTAGACACTTTTGTGAACGGCTTTATCTCGGAAGAAATAAAGAGTAAACATGAAGATCCTTTATCTAAATCCCTCCTACGCGCAAAGAATCCGAAAGATTGGGAAAGAGAAGAGATAGCGAAAATTAAGTATAACTCGTATGAGACCAAGACTAAACATCTATCTAAGGAGTCCGATTTAGATGGAGCAGAGTCTATAATATTTTATAATGAAGTGCTTTGTGAATTTGTTAAGATAGGAGATTTCGATAAAGAAAGACAATCTTTAAAAAAGTTTCTATACGGAAAAGTATACGCACACAACATTATATTTCCGGAAACATCCTACGAAATAGACGGGTTAGTCAATTCCCCTACAGGAGGAAAAGCGAGTGTAGTTCTAAAACAAAGAGCAGTTGAAGGTGTCGAAATGGACAAAGACGACAGATCCGCTTTTATAGAACAGATGGAACGAGAAGGATTCTTCAGATTAGATACATGGGGAGATGAGTGGTCGATAGGAGGCGTCATTACAATAGGCGACTTACATGACAGGAACGTAATAAAAGGCGTTGATGGAAGATTCTATATAATAGACCCCATAATCGAATGGATAGATTTAATTACAATAATGGCAGGCATAGTATCAAGATTTAGTAAAGAACTTGAAGAAACCCCATTCGGACAGTGGATGACCGCTTACCACAAAAATAGAGATACAGACGCGAGAATAAAGTACGTCAAAGATCATCAAAAGAATTTTGATATAAAAGCGGCTATCCAATGCCGTATAAAGGATAAATAACACAAGAATACATCTGGTAAGTTTAACAAATAAAATATAAAAACAATGGCAAGAGAAATCAATTCAAATCTTTTAGAAAGATTAAAAAAGGGCGATTTATTGCCTTTACTCGATTACATTAAATCGGATAGTGATTTACGATTTGAAGTGAGATCGGGTGGTAAAGCAGTTGTTTATTATAGAAAAGGGAAAGCATTAGAAATAGCCAACGGCGGGTTTAATGTTGATGAAAAGTATGGTAATGTCCCGCCAAAAGACTTAGCTGGAAATACTCCAAAAGAATATTTTCAGCAGATAAAAAAAGTCATTGATGATTGGGTCGAAAATTCTCAAAAAAAGCATCGTCCTGAATTTGATACACAGCAATGTATTGCGAGAGATAACCAAGATAAAAATGACGCATATTTTATATTGGATATGGAATATAATTTCGCACAAGATAGGATTGATAAATCTGATAGAGTTAAACGAGCTGGCTTTGATTTATTGGGAATAGAACGTTTAACAGGAAAAGTTGTTTTCTTTGAAGTTAAAAAAGGATTAGAATCTTTGACTGGTAAGGCAGGAATAAAAAGTCATATTAATGATTTTGAAACGTGTCTTTACGGGAAAAATAGTGATGTATTTCGGGAAAATTTAGAAACGGATATTAAAAACATTGTTCATGACAAAACAGAATTGGGGATAATAGATAATTACACGCTACCTGCCGATTTTTGTTTAAAAAATATGGATATTGATTTGGTATTCATCTTTGAGCCCAACGATCCTGATGATAGGGATAAATATGATAAAATATTCGAAAAGGAACGTATAAATTCAAAGGGGGCGCATAAAAAATACAAGACAATTTTTGTCACCTCAACAAATTACAAATTAATATGAAAATAACCATCCATCGTGGCTATAATCAAATTGGCGGCTGCATTACAGAAATCGCTACCGCCACAACCAAAATCCTGATTGATTTGGGGCATAATTTGCCTAAGGGAAATCAACCGAGCGACGACAAGTTTGCGAATGAGGAAGCTATTAAAGAGTTGACCAACGGTGTGAATGCCATTTTTTACACGCACTATCACGGCGACCATGTGGATTTATTCAAATATGTACCAGCCGGCGTTGAACAATATATTGGTGAGACGGCAAAACAAGTGATGTTGTGCAAATATGAAATATTAAGCAAATCTGATAAGGTTGAAAATGTGACGCCGGCCGATCTTGAAAAACTAAAATCGTTCAAGACCTTTCACGTAAAGCAAAAAATCACCAAAGGCGATATAACCGTTACGCCCTATTTTGTTAGCCATTCGGCATGCGACGCCTTTATGTTTTTAATAGAAGCCGGCGGGAAACGGATTTTGCACACAGGCGATTTCCGCGAGCATGGTTACTTGGGAAAAGGGTTGATCCCTACAATTAAAAAGTATATTTCACAGCAACCTGTGGACGCGCTTATTACGGAGGGCACCATGTTGTCGCGATTAAATGAAAAAGTGTTGCGCGAAACCGATATTCAACAAGCGGCAACTGCCTTGATGAAACAATACAAATATGTTTTTGCACGGTGCTCTTCTACGGATATAGACCGACTGGCATCATTCTGTCAGGCAAGTAAAGCGACAGGTAGAAGTTTTCTATGTGATGATTATCAAAAAAAAGTATTGGATATTTTTACAAAATCGGCGGGTACAAAATCCGATGTATATAAATTTGATGATGTCTATTATTACAAACATGGGCACCAAAATCAATTTGCATTAATCCAAAACATCGGATTCTGCATGTTGGTACGAAGTAAGCACTTTGACAGGGTAAAAGAATTATTGGAACAGTTACCCGCCGAACAAACCTTGTTGATTTATTCCATGTGGAGCGGATATATTAAAGAGGGAGAGAATCAAAAATCGGATTATGCTGAATTATACAACCTGTCTGAACACAAAAAAGAACTTCACACCAGCGGGCACGCTTCACCCGAAACCCTTGCAAAAGTTTGTAATTTGGTAAACCCAACTACTGCTATTATCCCTATTCACAGTGAACATTCAGAAACTTTTGCAGAATTGGATATCTCCGAAGACTTAAAAGGTAAAGTCACCACGGAGGATATTATAAAAATTTAACAATCATAATGGAAATACAAGAACACTACTACTTCTCCCCCTTTGAATTTGATGTAAATGGGCGGCGACACACTGACGGAACACCTTTTCGGGAAATAGTGAAAGATTTTGAACGCGATTTTCGCAGACGGCATCCGTCGCACTTTGCCTGTTTCTTTTTTTCTAATAATTGCACGATGTTGTTACTGCAGTATTCCTGTGATACCGATGGAAACACCATTTATGGAATGGATTTGATTGAAGGGGTTTTTGATCCTGAAACAAATTATAATATAGAGAAGTACAGTAAATACAAAGTCGTTTACGGTATAGATTCTGCCTATTCGCAAATAGACGATGATGCTTATCCGTTAACGTTGTTGATTGATGATAAACTGCCCGATGGAATGGTAGTGTTGAAATATTTGGATGACAATCAAAACGACGACACAGTGCTCACCCCTGTTGGTGTTGACGAAAAAGTATTAGTGAGGCTATAAAATATAACTTAATACGAAAGAAATGGAACTTTTTAGGATAAATAACGGGGAATGGATAAGTGATAGACACATGTTGAAGTTGGATGTAAAGAATTTCCGCTTTATCGATACAAACAATGATAAAACATATCCTGCTCCAAAAGAGATACAATCAAGAATTAAAGAATATTGGACGGAAGAAGGAAATGATGATTTTCGCTGGTGTCTCAAAGAGAATGTTTTGGCATTACTAAAAGAAGCAAAAATTATATGACATCAATTATTATTGGCGACGTGCATGGCTCTACGTATTGGAAAGAAATTGTCAATGAACATCCGGATTGCCGCTACATTTTTTTGGGCGACTACCTTGATCCTTATGAAGCGGTGGACGACAAAGCGCTTCTTGAAAACCTGCAGGACATTATCCGCTTTAAGAAGGCGCATCCCAACGAGGTGGTGCTCTTACTCGGCAATCATGACCTGCATTATTTCGTAGAAGAATCAATATTATGCACACGGTTTAACTATGCGTTGGCACCGGACATTTCGGAAATATTCCGGACAAACTATCGCTTGTTTCAGTTCGCCTATCAGGTGGATAATTGCTTGTTTACCCATGCCGGTGTGATCCATAGTTGGTTTATAGAGGATTTTAAGGGAGACATTACAAAAAATATCGCCGACCAACTGAACAATCCGGCGCCTGAACAGATTGAAGCCCTGTTTCAATGTGGCTTTTATCGTGGCGGCAAGGCAAATGCCGTGGGCGGCATCTTTTGGGCGGATATACACGAACTCCACGAGCCGCTGCAAGGGTACACGCAAATAGTGGGGCACAATCGCGTGAACGACATTCTTGATTGTACAGAAAACAGCGGCAGAATTATATTCTGCGATTGTTTGTTTAATAAACAGTTTTTGAAAATAGAGATATAGCGCCTAATTGTTTTTGTCGTCCGCTGTGAATTACATTGAAGGGAAAATCATATATACTTATACGGAGAAATACAAATAACCGGCAGCAAGTTACACCAGCCCTCACAATAAAGAAAACGAAACCCACCTCGCCACCAAGCAGACGTTCATCACGGCAGCAAGCTTCCGGTTTCCTCTGGATTGCTTCGCTTCGCTCGCAATGATGTAGTGTTTTATAAGCCGCTTCGCGGCGAAATAAACAAAAAGAGAAAACTTTATCATAAGGGCATAGCCCGAAGCAATCAGGAGAAAGAAAAAAGGGGTGGGGGTAGTAAGACCCTCTCTATCTCTGGTTAGGGATGTCTCCTCCTTAAAACAACAAAAGCGGAAGTGTGTGTTTACCGCGAACCATTAATTCAGCACGATTCCATTTAACATTTGCGGCAGATTATTTCCGACATGATAGGCATAAGCGAATTGCCGGACTAAAAAAACAACCTGTTTACCGGGATTTAGCTCTTTTATATACTTGTTATTAGCAATCATTGAAAAAAAATCCTCGGTTTCCTGATGTGTAAATTTCTGATTCATAGGCAGTGTATTTTTAATATCTCAACTACCTATAAAACGTGTCCGTTTCGATTATATTATAAAATGAAATACAAAAAAATTAATCCATCGTCAGAATCATCTTTTTCCCGTCTGCAAGACGCCTCATATTGAGAATCGCATAGCGCATGCGTCCTAAAGCGGTATTAATGCTTACGCCCGTAATATCCGCAATTTCCTTAAAACTTAAATCCTGATAATACCGCATCGCCAAAACTTCTTTCTGATTTTCGGGCAGGTGATTGATTAATTTTTTCACATCCAGAAGGATTTGCGATTTAATCATTTCATCTTCAACTGTCCCATCGGAAAATTTTTGATTGTTGAATAAATCAACTCCATATTCCTCGTTGGAAATGGTTTGATCGTTCTTTTCCTGCCGGAAAGTATCAATAATCAGGTTATGAGCGATTCGATTAATCCATGCGCGAAATTTACCGTTTTCGGTATATTTGCCTTGTTTAATGGTCGTAATTGCTTTCACAAACGTGTCTTGAAAAATATCTTCCGCTTGTTCGCGATTTCTTACGATAAAATAAATGTAGGAATAGACACTACTTTGATGACGGCTCAACAGAACATCAAAAGCAGAATTATTGCCACGAGCATAAACGACTACCAACTCTTCGTCGGACATCAGTTTTAAATCTTTCATTACTGTTAATTTTGACACATTTAAAGTAATGTTTTCTCTATAGGCAAATAATTTCTATGATTAGATGGTGCAAAGTAACGAATAAAAAATTAATTATGCAATTTTTTCGTTAAAATTTATATCCCAAGGTCAATTGGGTTTTAATTGAACTGTTTGTCAGATTTGATGGGGTGGAAACCACCAATGGATTTCCATCGTCGTCAAAGGTTGGGGAAAAGAAATGCAACTTGTCTTCCTGTTCCCTGTACACAATCGCCAAATCCATATAGAAATGCGGAGTAAAACGGAATCCGATGCCGGTTGTCAAATAAAGAGCGTCCCCGTCAATTGTATAATTAGGAATTGTTCCGGGAGTTATTACTTCTATTTCGCCGTTTTTGACCTTTGAATTATACGGATTTTGCATCCATGCAAATCCCAGACGTCCCGAAAATTGAGGCGTAAAGCGAGTTTCCGCACCGACTCTTATCGTTGAAGCACCCTTGAAATCCTCATTGATGTATTGATTTTCCGCTTCAAAATCATAACCGTTCAAATATTGTTCGGAAAAGTTCATTGCACCATAATTTTTGTATTCATAGTCCAAACTGATAATGGAGGATCGCCCCAAAACAACTGCGGCGCTCAACGTCCATACGTCCGGTGTTTGAAATTTGTATTTATGATAATTGTCATAGTCCGGCGTTGATACCGGTTTTTCGTCTTCATCTATATCCTTCGGGCTTAATGTTCCTCGATAAAAATCGGTCAAATTATACATGGTGGGCGAATGATAAGATATACCCAAGCGAAGAGCGTCTGTCGGCCGGAAAATAGCGCCTAATTTCACTTGCAAACCCGATCCGTCGGTTTTATAGTCGTTTTCTAATTTAAAAATTCCGTCATTATCAAATTCTTCACCGTAAGAAGTATTTACGGTGTATGAGATATTGGTAAAAGCCACCGTTGCGCCAAGATAAACGTTGTTGTCGAGATTGATTCCAAGTGTAAAATCATAAGCATTGATTGAGCCTTTTTCTCTCACTTTCAGGCGGGGGTTTACTTTTTCTCCCTCTTCCAGAATACTGACGTATTCATCCTCAGATTCCGATTTTGTATCCTCACTAATCAGGTAACCGTTCCATCCCAAAACGCCCAGCCAATGTGGATGACCTGAAGCGAAAAATTGATCATCATAGGAGGAACCCCAAAAGTTCCATTGCGTTCCGAAAGTAATCTCCCTCATATAATCGGTTAAAGACGAGCCCATTCCTTTGCCCGATACACTGTATTTTCTGTCAAAATTTTTCAACCGGTTATAGTTAAATCCGAAATTAAGAGAATTGAGGTCGTCATTCCCCAAAGGAAAATAGCCGACGTAAGCAAAATTATCACAGGATAATTTGGTATTTCCACTCAACTCTTTAGTTCCATTAAAATCAGCCTGTGTTTGATTATACGTCAGTCCTGTATTAAAAACGATTTCCGAACTGCTGTAAACGCCGATTCCAGCAGGATTAATAGCAATGCCGGTTGCATCCCCGCCTAAGGCTCCGAATGCTCCGCCCATCGCCTGACCGCGGGCGGTTCCCGACAATTCGTTTTTTGAAAACCTGTATGCGTCTATTTCTCCCTGCCCGAACAAACCGGCAGAAACAAAAAGAGCCATTACTATCATTATATTCTTTTTCATAAAAACAGTTTGTTTTTGTAAATCACGAAGACGCAACGTAATATTTTATCAAAAAAACTTATTGAAAGATCGAAGTTATCTTCTGCCGCCGCCACTGCTGCTTGAGCGACCTCCGCCACCACCGGAATCCGATCTGCCGCCACTACTCGAACGAGACGACCCGCCGCTGTATGAACTGGAAGAATTGCTGCTTGAACGTGATGAACCGTCGCTATATGAGTTTGAGGAACTACTACTTGATCGTGCAGGAGTGATGGAGGAAGAAGAGCTTCTGCTTTCCGATGAGGGCGAATAAGACCGTGAATTTGACGAAGAAGAACTTGCCGAGCTTGATTTGCTTCGCACAGCAGACTGTCTTTCCGAACGCGAAGACGACGATACGATATCTCCTCTTGATGACGTACGTCCGGAACTTCCGCTTCTCGCACTTGACAAGCTACGCGAACTCGTGCCTGACGATCTTACCTTCAAGTCATTACTGTTGCTACTTCTTGTATTGCGTGTGTATTGGCTGTGGTAATTTTTCCCGTCAGAAATTCCGCCGTAATAGTAATGTCTGCCACCGTAATGATGATGGCGTCCGGAATAATAGCCGCCATACCATCCGCCATAATAATAAGGCAAATACCAACTTCCATAATACCAAGGCGAATACCATCCGTAACCATAATGCCAGGGAGAGTAGCGTCCATAGCCGTAATACCAGGGATCCCAACCTGCATACCATGGACTATATCCGTAAGAAGTGTTTATATTGATCGACAAACCGTCGGAAGAAGGTTCGTCAAAATACAGGGCATAACTTCCATCGGCATAATAGATATTCACATTGTCCGCTCCGGAAATAACCACTTTCGATGGGTCGTGAAACCGGACAATTCTTTGCGTCAGTTCGCCGTCCGCATATTCTATGATGGTATCCGTTTCATCGGTTAAGGCTTCGTCAATGTATTCCGTGTCATTGACATAACGTCTGTTGTATTCATCTACGCTTCTCCCGCCTGCCGGAACGGTTGCTTCCAACACGATTGTATTTTCTTTCTTCGCCGGTTCGGATTGGATAACCGCAGGTTTTTTGTTTTTGGAAGAAAAATAAATATCATCCTCAAAAGCATTGTCCTGAGCCATTGCGGAACTTACAGTAAATATCACTACAAAAATCATGTGCAACGTTTTTGTTTTCATATTCATATCTCCTATCATTAATTAATATTTTGTATTCAGACACATTCAACCATTCAAAGTTTAAATAAAAATAAAAAAAGACCATCAATCTTTAGGATTGATGGTCTAATTCATTTTTACAAAAAGTTTATATTTCTCCAATCGCTTCGGAAGGACAAACATCAACACATGTTCCACAATCAGTGCATATCTCCGGATCAATTTTATAGATATCACCCTCCAATATTGCACTCGCCGGACATTCATCTATGCATGTTCCACATGCAATACAATCATCATTAATTACGTGAGCCATTTTTTTAATTTTTTAATAATTCAGTTGTGCAAAGGTATAATATTATCTTCAAACTTCAATGGATTTATGTTTAAAATTTGATTAACAATTGTTAGTTTATATTCTTTTAAAATAATATTTCCCTGTCATTATAATTTTTCTCCGGCGCTTCAAAAAAGGATTTAGCCCGCAAATGTAGATATTTTGGACTTATGTTGGGAGCGACAGTTTTTCATAAATGGCAGCTGTTTGTTCGGCAATCGTTTCCCAGCGGTATTTTTCCATATTGTATTGTATTTTTTCGGGAGCGGCGTTTATTAAACATTCGCAAGAAGATCGGCAAACCATTTTTCATGTTCATCTATTAACTTTTCCCAAGAGTAATTCGTTCGTATTTCTTCTATGTTGTTCATAACATACACTTTTTTGTGTTTCAAAAGTGTATCATCTAACCCGTTTAATAAAAAAGACACATCCTGCGCAGAAGAAAAATACAGCGCATTGTTATTTAATACCGTTCGGTTGAACTCATTATGATGGGCAAGAATAAAACATCCGGCAGCCATAGACTCAAGTAACGATGGATTGGTGCCTCCAACGCTGTGTCCATGAAAATAAGCGTATGAAAAGTGACGCATTGAATTGACTTTGTCAAAGTCGTAAATACCGCCCAAAAACCGTACAAACGAATCTTTCGCGTATTTCCGTGTCAAATATTCCCCGTGTGGAGTATTGGTTTTTCCTACAATAATTAATGGTTTTATGCTGTTTTGTTTCGACTCAAGATAGCCCTGTATAACCATCTCAATGTTGTTTTCAGGTACAGCTCTGATAACCATCAAGTAGTATTGATACGGTTCCAGATTAAATTCTTTCAGAAAATTTGCATCGTAGTTTTCATAAATGTCGGCTCCGTAAGCAAGAAATTTACTGTCGCGACCATACTTTTCTTTGAGGTAGCGCTGTATGCCTATATTATCCGCAATCAGGTGGCAACTGTATTTCACTGCCGTTTTTTCCTCCCATAGCAGAAAACGCTGTACCAACTTGTTGAATTTTGAGCGCTTGTATTCCAACCCGTCCATGTTGGTAACAACGACAGGATGTTTAATTTTTCTGATGTTAAACCAGATGTATGCAGGTACAATACTTGTGTATCCGGCATCATAAATGATGTCGAATTGTTCATTTTTCAACGCATCCCGTAGTGAACCGAAGTCGTAAAAGAAACTGCCAACCGAACTGCCCATCCACGGTTCGGGGCTGTAGATGTGTTTAATGCGCACACCTTTGTATACGTCTTCTTTATACGGATGATAGTGTGGCGAATATACCGTGACTTCGTGACCTCGTGCTGCCAAACCGACAGAAATGCATTCCGCAAATTGTTCCAATCCCCCATAATTGTTGGGGATGCCACGAGTTGATATAAAAGCGATTTTCATTATTTAAAACATTTTATTTTTCCATGTTTCCGGAGTTTTTTCATTATAGATTTCCACATCCAAGTGATAGCGAAATTTACGAACGCCTCTTTGCCGGATATAATCAATAATTTCCTGTAATCCCTGCCGTAAAGTGTATTGTGTTTTATACCCCAATATTTTTCGCGCTTTGTCGGCAGAACAGGTTGCTAATTTTACTTCCTGCGGACGGTCGGCAACGTAAACGGGTTTTAAATCAAACCGGAGTAAATCGGCGATTGTTCCGGCCAATTCATTGATGGTTACAAATTCTTCGTCGGGGCCAATGTTTATTGTTTCGCCAACTACTTCAGGCAGAAATGCAAGTTTAGTCAGGCAATCAATATCATCCTGCACAAAAGAAAAGCAACGTTTTTGTTCGCCGTCGCCATAAATAATAGGCTGTCGTCCCTGTAACATCAAATTTATCATGATGGAGGCAACATTTCTAAAAGGGTCGTCATATTTTTGGCGAGGACCTATGATATTATGAGGTATAGCTGTAACAACCTCCATACCATGTACCAGCGAAAGGCATTGCAGCAGGTTTTCAGCAGCGAGTTTTGCAATTCCGTAAGGGTCCTGCGGTTTAGGAATCATATCTTCCGTGAATGGGACTTTTTCCTGTTTTCCATACCGCGCCATACTCGAACAATTGACAAAACGCTTCACACCTTGTGAAATAGCTGCCGATGCTACGGTTGCTGTTATTTGAAAAGTGTTTTGACATACCAAGTGTGGAGAAAATACGCTTAATCCTTCATATGCCGTACAAGCAGTGTGATAAACAATATCAACCCCTTCCAATAATTTATTCATCGTGTTTAGATACCTGCAATCTATTTGATGAAAATCCACATCTTCGGGGACATTTTCAAGATATCCTCCCAAAAGGTTATCACAGCCCGACACTTCATGTCCGGCTTTTATCATAGCGTCAGCCAAATTGCTGCCCAAAAATCCGGCAACACCGGTAATAAAAATTTTACTCATTTTAGAATTTTTCTGATATTTTTTTACTGATCCGATATTCACACATTACATGTATTCACTTCTTCTTAATTTTTCACTTTTCTCAAAAAAACGTCACAAAATTTTTGTTAAAAGAACCCGATTTCATGTGATTTATTTTGCATTACAAATGACGCTAAAATCCATTGTAAAACCCATAAATTTATTTCTGAAAATTATGATAAGATTCAACTTCCGCTTTATGCAATATATTTTCCAATGATTTTCTTGACAATAAATTCATATAATCCCCTGTTACCCATTTTGAGGAAGTCATGCTTAATATTTTATCAAATATTTTTTTAGGCAACCAATGAATAAGCGGATATCGAGTATGCACCTCAAATGGGAAATATCGGTTGGGCGTTGTGAAATACACTTTTTTACATACTCTGCATAATTCTTTTACAAACAACAATTGTCGTTCGCGACCGCCTACATGTTCGATAACTGCGTTCGACCAACCAATATCAAACGACTTGTTGGCAAAAGGAAATATTTTGCCGTCATACAATACCACGCTTACTTCGGGATAACGTTCTCGAAATACTTCCGCTGTTTCAAAAACACCCAAAGCCGTTATGTTGGATTGAAGTGGATAATGCTTTTCCAAAAAATTATCCACTTCACTGTATTCTCGGTCAGCAAAGCCAACATCTAAAATTTTATCTTTTTCGGAAGGGTTTATTTCCTTGAGAAATAATTTGTATTTACGCTCCCTATTTTTGCGACTGATTGTTTCTACATTCATATTAATTGTTTATATATTTTCAATAATTCGTTGTAATGATTTTCTCCTGAATAACGAACTTGGGATTTTTCAGCAATTTCCCTGTAATCAAAGTTAGTTGCAAACATCTTTTGAATTTTATTTTTCAAATCACATTCATTACCCGATTCGAAAAGCAAACCGTTTGCATTTTCTTCGATTAATTCGGGAATACCACCAATGCGTGCACCCAAAACAGGCGTTCCGAGACACAAAGATTCGATAATGCTTATAGGACAGTTTTCATACCATTCGGAAGGCGTTATCGTAAAACGGGCTTTACTTACAATATTTTTAATCTCGTCCCATTGCTTATAGCCGGCGAAATCAATATTTAAATGCTTGTTTGCTTTTGCTTCCAAATTTTCTTTTAACGGTCCGCCTCCTATTATCTTTAATTGATATGGAAGTTGTTTTACGGCATTGATCAATGTTTCTATGCCTTTTTCATTGGAAATGCGTCCGAGATAACAACAGTAATCTTCTTTAATGTTATAATCCGACAACTTTGTTGCGCTAATATCAATTCCATTGTTCAAAATACGAAGTTTGGACGGACAAAATGCTCCGGCTATCATTTTATCATACATAAACCGGCTTGGGCATATAAATGTATCCGTATATTTTTCCAATATTTGGCGATTCCATTTTACAGCTTCCCAATAGGCAATATTGCTCGCAGCAAACGAATTTTTCATGCACCGGTTTTTTATCACCTGCTTTTTGTCCGTAAAACATTTTTCACAAATATCACTGCCCCTGCAAAGACAGTCATATCGCGGGCAAAGCATTTTGTAGTCGTGCAGTGTCCAAACGGTTTTAATACCTTTTTTATGGGCGATTTTCGCAATGACGGGTGATAACTGGCTGTGTATGTTATTGAGATGTATCACGTCGGGACGAAATTCTTCCAACAGACGTGAAAATTTATCCGTTACTTCTTTTGAGCCCAGGGGACGCGAAACAGATGTGAAAAAATCACGGAATTTAACGTGGGTAAAATCCACTTCTTTCGGAAAATATTTTTCATACGCAGATGGAAGATTTTCGGAGTGTTGCATTGCAAACACGGCAACTTCATGCCCGTGTTTCCGTAACAGGTTTTCGAGATTGATTACATATACTTCCGCTCCACCGCGGCGATAGTAGAATTTATTTGCAAGTAGAATTTTCATACAGTCTTATTGTTACCAAACCGTTTTCGCTTTGTGTTGATTATGCAATCCGTTTTGATGAAACGTAACTATTCGGATAATATTTCAGGAAAATAAAGATTAAGCAATTTAAATATCTGAAAGTATTGCATCCACCGTGTTTCTTTTATCAACAAGGAGTTGCGCTTTCAATTCATCTAAATTATTAAATGCCATGTCTTCACGCAGGTATTTGACGAACTCTATGCGAAGTGTCTTTCCGTATAAATCGGCGGAAAAGTCAAGGATATGTACTTCGATACGCGGCTCGCCATGTTGAAGAACGGTCGGCCGTCTGCCGATATAAGCCATGCCTCGGTGCTTTTTACGCCCTATATGCACCCAAGCCGCATAAATACCTTCTTTGGGGATGATTTTGTTTTTATCGCTTATTTTGATGTTGGCGGTTGGAAAGCCGATTGTTCGGCCTAATTGATTTCCTTCGATTACTTTACCTTCTATACTGTAATTATACGACAGCAACCTGTTTGCTTCTTCGACATGACCTTCCGCCAGCTTGTTCCGAATCACTGTGGAACTGACAGTGCAATCCTGCAGTTCCACGGCTTGGACGACATTCAATCCATATTCCTTTCCATATCTTGCGTAATCGGGAAATCTTTCTGCGCGGTCTTTCCCGAAACGGTGGTCATAGCCGATTAACAGTTGTTTAACGCCTAATTTTTTATGCAGAATATCTGCAATAAAAGTGCGGGCGCTCAGTTGTGAAAGTTCCTTTGAAAAGTCGATTAAATAACAGTAATCAAGTTCCAAGGCAGACAGAAGTTTGGTTTTTTCGTCCGGCGTGCAGAGTAATCCGGGTTGATATTCCGCTTGCAAAACAAAGCGTGGATGCTGCCTGAATGTGATTACGGCAGACTGCAATCCTTCGGCGGCGGCAAGTTCCGTCAATTGCCGGATGAGGAAGCGGTGTCCCAAATGAACGCCGTCGAAAAACCCGATTGTGGCTGCTATTTCGTTGTGCATATTTTAACGAATGTTCTTTTCACCTTTGATTCTTGTTTTGTTCGCTTCGTTTCTGCCGCTTCTCTGCCGGTTTGTTTTTCGTTATTTCCTGTGGTTTCTGTTTATCGACCGGTGTAGTCCGGATATCCCATTCACCGTCGAAGTCGGTGTTTTTGCGCGAGAGGTCGATGGTTTGCGGATAATAATATACTTTTTCCGGTTGCAACCGGCGGGCGTAGTCTCCGGTATCCCATTTCCCGTTTCCATTTATATCCTCAATGTATCGCAGGTAGTACTTTTCCGGATTTAAGTTTTCAAAAACAAGTTCGCCTTCGTGCAGGGCGGAAGTTCGGATTGCTTTATCCGAGTTGTTCAAAAGTTCTCCGAAACCGGCGCTTCCCGTGCCGAGTAATTTTACGTGTATATTGACATATTCCTCCTGCGCCTTGAATTTGAATCTCACAGTCGTCGAATCGTTCCATTTGCCGTAAATACTGTAGATAGCGGCAGAATCGACACTAATTTGAAATTCCTGTTCATAAGACCACTTGTTGTCGATGTGGAAAATACGCGGATTCAGCGCGTCGCCGGCTATCGGGAAAGAGCGGTCTTCCCACAAAGTATCGACTTTTTGCCGTATGCGGAGCTTTCTCGGATCAAATTTCCGGACAGGCTCGGAGAAAATGATTTTTAAGGTATCGAAAATATCTGCCGAACTTCTCATTGAAAAATCTATTTTGAGGAAATCAATGGGGACGTCTTCCTTTTCTTTCTCCTTTTTGCTCTTCTTTGCAGTGGCTTCTTTTTTCCACAGGAAACGGAGCGTATCCGTCACGGGCGACAGGTTAAACAGCGTATCGGTTTGCAGGTAATCGACTTTCAACCGTATGGTATCGCGCCGATAGAGCGACGAATCCGTTATCCAGTAGACAATATCTTTCCTGTTGGGGAAATATTCGGAAATATACCACTCGCGTATATTTTCAACGCTGTCGTCTTCCAACAGAGATACAATCGGCGGCAGGCTGTCGGTGGAATTAAAATGCAGGGCGAGTTGATTTTGCGCAGGGCGTTCCGCTTTGGAAAGATATTGCGTTTCGAAATTTTCAAGGAAAAGGAAAAGCGTCAGGTCATCGGGCGTGAAGCGCGTATAACGGATTTCCATAACGGTATCGACCGTTAAACTGTCCACCCAGCTTGTGTCCATTCGGACAGCAGGCTCAAAGAACGGAACAATCACAGAGTCGTGGAACGCGATTTCTTCCGATTTCCGGTCGAATTTATAATTACGGTTTATATCTTTCAGGGCAAAAAGGCGGTATGCTCCGGGCGCGACATTGCGAATACTGAATTTTCCCCTGTCGTTTGTTATCGTTGTACGCAAAAACGGCAAGGAAGTAAATGCCGAATCTTCCAAATTGGAATGGATTCCGACTGTGACATTCGGTAGCGGCTCCAGATTTTCGGCATTGAGCAACAATCCGGATACCATCAACGAATCGATAACGTCTCCCGTCGAAAACGCGAACGCGAAACCTTCCAGAGCGTTTTTTTCGTTGTTATCCACAATTCCGTTGGTGAAATCGAGCGTGTAAGTCGTGTTGGGAATCATGGTATCTTTCAGTTCCACAGAAATCTTTTTCCCGATAGCCCTGATTGCCGGCATTTTCTTTTGGGGCGGCGAGATGATTACTTTTTCCGAAGGCTTTTCGATATTAATATATTCGCCGAAAGACAGTTCAATCTTGTGTCCCGCAAATCTTGTGGCATTAGCCGGCGGATTGCTTTTGACAAAGCGGGGAGGCGTTTCGTCGTAATCGCCGCCTTCGGGGGAGCCGAGGCTTGCGCAGGCGCAAAGAAAGAGGGATGTAAATAATGAAAAGAGTATCCGGCGGTTATTGCTGTTGAAGTTCATTGCTTTTTTTATGGTACAAAGATAATGAATATTTATTACATAAACCGAATTTCATTTTTCCGGGAAAACAGGCATTGCGAGCGAAGCGTCATTGCCGAACTGCTTCCCTGACTGCTTTGAACAAAGCAAGTTCAAAAAAAGTGTCGTGAATTTGCTTTATGCAAAGCAACTCTCCGGCAAAGTGTCGCTGACTTGCTTTACGCAAAGCAAGTTGCCCCATTTTTGAATAGATTACTATTAATAAAGCAAATACGTCACACACCTTGCGGGAGAAAAACTTTGAATAAAGCAGATAAAAAAGAAAAAACCTCACCCCGTCATTGCAACTCCTGGATTGCCGCGCCGTTTCGCGGCTCGCAATGACGGGTGGCGGCTGGATTGCTTCGGGCTTCGCCCTCAGGGTGACGTTATATTCTTTTCATGAAATACTTCCGCTCTTCGGCAGAAAAATGCTCAATCGCATACCGCAAGGCAGTGCGTGGCATATTTTTGTGATGTATTTCCAGAAAATCGACGAGCGTTTGCCGGTCTTTTTTCCCAACTTCGCGCAACATCCAACCGACAGCTTTGTGCATCAAATCGTGTTTGTGGGAAAGAAGTTTTTCGGCAAGCGCGAGCGTATCGTCAAATTGCCGGTCCTTGATAAACGTCCAAGTCGATACGATTGCCATGCGCTGTTCCCAAAGATTGTCGCTTTCTGCCAGGCGATACAGGATGCTTCTGTCGGTTTTATCCAATAAATACAGGCCGATTACATCGCGGCAGGTAACGTCCACTAAATCCCAGTTATTGGCTTTGTGTGCGTTTTTCAGGTAGAAATCGAAGATGATTTTTTGCTCTGTATTCGCTGCTTTTTTGAATTGTTTTACGAGGAAAAGAAACCCTGCAAGGCGAACTTCGTGGTATTCCGAATCCAACAGGATTTGAATTTCAGGGAGAGGAAGCGCAGGACTGCGTTTGACAATATCGCGCGTTTGCGGGACAATGACGCCGAGCATAATGTCATATTCGGCATATTGTCCTTTGCTTGTTTTGAAAAATCGTTGGAGAAATTTTGCTTTTTCGGGATCGGCAACGGATAGAAGCTCTTGGAGGATGAAATTTGCTGTCATATTACAAATTACAAATCATAACATATCCAACTATTTCTTTCTACCTGCTTTTAATTGATAAACGCCAGTATCTCCCCCTTTTGCACATCCTTCCCCTGATTGGCATACGTACCGACGACAACTCCATCATAGCCGATAGGAACAGGTTCTATGCCATACATATTCTGAATATAACACAAGTTGTCGCCTTTTTTGAAGCTCGCCCCCTGAAAAGGCGCCGTCGAAATGTCCATCATATCATATTGCCAGAGGACTTTTCCTTTGCAGGGTGCATGAACAGGTTTCGCGTGCGGATATTCGGCAATGATTTCTTTAAAACTGAACATTGGAATTTCAATCACAGGCCGCTTGACAATAATCGGCGTATGGGCTTTTTCCTTTGCCTGTTCCAATTCCTGGTTGAATCTGTTTTTTGCGGCGCCCGATTTCATATCCCTGTATTGACGTTCGTGCATGGCAAACTCGAATAATTCTTCCTGATCGGGACCTTCGTCCCAAGCGTTTGCCTTCATTTCTTCCTTGAAACGGTCTAATTCGTCCGGAAATGCGTCCTGTGGATTTTCCTCGTAAAATTCAAAATTGTTTGCTTTCGCCAGTTCAATGATTTCGGGAGCCAGTGCGCCCGGGAGTTTTCCCGTTTTCCCGAGAATCATATTCCAACTGTCCTTATCAATCATTGAGAAACGAGGCTCGTTTTTGGCTTCCGCAAAAATGTTCATCAATGCAATGTTCTTAACATACTGACTGAACGGCGTAACCAGCGGCGGATAGCCCAGCATCGGCCATATAGATTCCACTTCATTGAACAGCCTGACGAGTAAATTGTTGAGCGAAACTTCCTTCTTCTCATGTTGTTTAAGCGCAAGATTGATAGCGTTGTGCATCCCTTTCAGATCTGCCATCATCGAACCCATCATTCCGCCCGGAAGACCGCATCCAATCAAGAGTGACGTCATGATTTTGTTGCCCGGATCAATGAAAAAGCCCAGAAAATCATCAATAAAACTTTGGGTTAAACGGCGGGCTTCCATATACGCTTCCATATTAATATCCGGCACGAGAAATCCCGCATCTTTCAGCATGGTGCGAATAGTAATAACGTCGGGATGAACCATTCCCCAAGACAGCGGCTCCATCGCCACGTCAATGTAATCGACCCCGTTGCGAGCCGCCTCCAGCATGGAAGCAACGGAAAATCCGGGTCCCGAATGTCCGTGATATTGAATCGGAATCTTCGGGTGGCGTTCTTTTATTCCTTTAATTATTTGCCCGTTACTGTATGGACGACCAATTCCCGCCATATCTTTCAGGCAAATTTCTTCGGCGCCCGATTCAATTAACTGTTCGGCTAAATTTACATAATAATCGACCGTGTGAATGGGCGAATATGTAATACACAAAGCCGCCTGCGGAATCATGCCGCCTTCTTTTGCATATTCAATTGACGGAATAATATTCCGCACATCGTTTAGTCCGCAGAAAATACGGGTGATATCCACGCCTTGCGCATGTTTCACCTTGTACATCAACTTCCTTACGTCAGACGGAACGGGATTCATGCGTAATCCGTTCAAGCCTCTGTCGAGCATGTGGGTCAGGATGCCCGCCTTATTAAAAGGAGCGGTAAATTCACGAACGGCATAATTGGGGTTTTCTCCATACAACAAGTTTACCTGTTCAAAAGCGCCGCCATTGGTTTCGACTCTTGCGAAACAACCCATATCAATAATTACGGGCGCTATTTGTTTTAACTGATCAACCCTCGGCTGATATTTGCCCGAAGATTGCCACATGTCGCGATATAACAGACTGAATTTAATCTCTTTGCTCATGATTTCTTTATTATTTTATTATGAATTTGTTATAAGGCACAAAGATATAACAAAAATTTGGAAAGTTTCGGGTTCTTACATACTTTTGTACCTTTACTATACGCAAATAATAATATGAAATACACTGAAACGGAAATGCAGGGCTTATGGATTATTGAGCCGAAGATTTTTACTGACGCCCGCGGCTATTTTATGGAAACTTACAAAAAGGAAACGTTTGACCGGCAAATCGCTCCAACTCATTTTATTCAGGACAATGAATCGCGGTCTTCCTTCGGGGTTTTTCGCGGACTGCATTACCAGGAAGGCGATACCGCCCAGGCGAAACTGGTGAGGGTGATCGAAGGAAAGGTGTGGGACATTGCGGTGGATATCCGAAGAGGTTCTGCTACTTTCGGGAAATATTATGCCGTTGAATTGTCCGCTGAAAACAAAAGGCAATTCTTCATTTCAAGAGGTTTTGCGCATGGCTTTCTCGTCCTGAGCGAAACGGCTGTCTTTTCCTATAAGGTTGATAACAATTATTCTCCCTCCACCGAAAGGACGCTGAATTGTTTTGATCCCAACATTGCCATTCAATTTCCAATTGATAAATCGTTGCTGGAATTATCTGAAAAAGACAAACTTGGAACATCAATTATAAATTTAACACACAGTGAAACTCCGTGTTAGAAAAAAACAAAAACATGAAAGGAATTATTTTAGCCGGCGGAAGTGCCACCCGTCTTTATCCATTATCGAAATCCATATCCAAACAAATCATGCCGGTATATGATAAACCAATGATTTATTACCCGTTATCGGCATTAATGCTTGCCGGAATCAGGGAAATACTGGTTATTTCCACGCCGCGCGACTTACCCATGTTCAAAGAATTGCTTGGAACGGGAGAAGAGTTGGGCATGAAGTTTGATTACATCATCCAGGAAACGCCCAATGGGTTAGCCCAAGCTTTCGTGTTGGGGGAAAAATTCATTGACAGCCAGCCGGCCAGCCTGATTTTGGGCGATAATATCTTTTACGGGCAGGGTTTCAGCGGTATTCTGGCCAAAGCCAGTGACGTGAAAGACAATGCCTGTATTTTCGGCTATTCGGTGAAAGACCCCAGGGCTTACGGCGTAGTCGAATTTGACGAATCGGGAAAAGTTCTGTCTATCGAAGAAAAACCCGAAAAACCCAAGTCGAGTTACGCCGTCCCCGGACTGTATTTCTACGATAATTCTGTCGTTGCACGAGCAAAAGCTTTAAAGCCATCGGCACGCGGAGAATATGAAATCACCGATTTGAACCGGACTTATCTGGAAGAGGGAAAATTAAAAGTAGAAATCTTCGGACGGGGCTTTGCTTGGTTGGATACGGGCAACAGCGACAGTTTGCTGGAAGCATCCAATTTCGTGGCTACAATTCAAAAACGGCAGGGCTTTTATGTTTCCTGCATTGAGGAAATTGCATGGAAAAAGGGTTGGATAGATAATTCCCAATTACAAAAATTAGGAGAGAAACTGGAAAAAACAGATTACGGAAAATATATCCTTTCTTTAATCTCTTAAAAAAGAGAGTCTGATGTACGACTTCCATACGGATAGCGAACGGTATTTCAAAATGTGAGGGATAAGGATTGAAAACATGATACTGTCCATTCGATGTTCTTTTGTACAAACCATAATATTTATATTTATTTATTCTTCAATAAGTTCAAGAATCCAGTTTGTCCATGAAATTACAGTCGAAGCTCTTCGTTTATAAGTTTGTTCAGAGTCGACATTATGCAACTTCGATTGCTTCATAATTTCAACAACTTCATCTTTGGAAGGTACATCTCCCTTGTCAAAATAAAGATTCAATGTATCCTTAAATGTTCTGTGAGATAGTATAAGTTTGACAAACTCCAATTGTCGTTCAATAATGGGCAAACCAAATATTCGAAGACCTGCTTTTGTTAAAACACATCCTGTCCGGTTGCTTCCCCGCGCATTCTCAATCAGACCTAAATACTTGGCAGCGTTAGAATAGTAATCTGTTTGGCGCGAATCAAAGTCATAATTTAGAGTAATCCCTTCTTTACTAAGAAATCCTCTTTGTTTTAATAATTCACATAGATTAATTACGCGCTCAAAACTATCAGCTTGCGGGAAAGGTAATTCCGGCTCTTTAACCGGCTTTATGCTATCCAATATATTTTGAATAGCCTCAAGGTTAATTGCTCCCTCTTGAACGGCATATTTCTTATATTGAACCAATCTAACGGAGTTATATAATTCTAAATCCACAAATTCGTATTCCCTGAGATGGAAAATACCATTTGAATAGGTTAGGAATATTGGACGTACTTGCTTGGTAATCTTATTATTCCATAAACGATATGGATAATATAGTTGGCGAATTAGAAAATCATCAGATATATAATTTTTAGCTTCGATAAGATTCAATGAGTTATCTCCCTCGTAACCTCCGTCTATTTCGATTTGAGAGTTGGCAACTTTTACATTGAATAGCCCTTTGTCTGAATTAATCTTGAAACCAAATAATGAGGAACTCATACGTCCGCTAACAGTTGGTAATAAATTATCCTCATTCGTAAAAGCATGTAATATCTTTGATACAAAGGCGCAGTTTATTGCAGTAGCCTCACTCGTTATATCTTTGCAATCAATGCTTTCAAGAAATGTTGGAAAATCAATAGGAGTAACTTCTACCTCCTCTTTATTGAAATTACAGAACGTTTCAAACATTCCTATTTCGTAAGTGCCTCTCGATGTCGGCAATATAGACAGATTGTTATCGGTGAACAATTTGGGAAGTTGAGAGCGGTGATCAAATTTTGTCATCAAGCGGGCTTCTCTGTATTTGTTTATATCTGCAGAGGATATTGAAGCGTGTCCTTTTGATTCGATCTTATATAAGATTTGATGTTTTTCAAAAATCTGTTTCCACGCTATGTCATTCTTCAAGTTACTCATAGTTTCGTATTAAAAGTTCTTCGACTTCTCCTCGTTTTCCGGCATCCACATTGATTGAGCGGGTAGCCTTGACTATGCTAATGTTATAATTTCGATATTGGTCTTTAATAAAACCAGACGCGGAGTTTGACAACAAAAATTTTACACCTTTTTTTGTTAGTTCATCACATGCTTTCCGCAATCTAACTTGATCAAAAATATTCCACCCTCCTTGAATATATCCTGTAAAGTTAGAACTTTCGGATATAGGATGGTATGGCGGATCTAAATATACGAATGAATTTTTGTCCAGATTTTTAAGAACATCATCATAATCTCCGGATAAGATCTGTATATTATTTGAATTAAGATATGAAGACACAGCCCTTAAAACAGGTTCATTAATAATATTCGGATTCTTATATCTCCCAAATGGGGAATTAAATTCTCCCGCATTATTTACGCGATATAATCCATTATAACAGGTTTTATTCAAATATATTAATCTTGAGGCTCTTTGTATTTTTCCTGTTTTTGCAAAATCTTCAGAGCGATCTAAGCTGCGGATGTGGTAAAAATATTCCGATTCGTTTCTATGTTTTTTTAAATCTGCAATGAGTTCGTCTAAATTCTCCTTAACTACGTTATATACATTTATTAATTCTGAATTAAAGTCATTAACAATGGCATTTTTAGGTTGAATATGAAAGAGTACAGCCCCGCCGCCGAGGAATGGCTCAACATAAGTGTAATTGCTTATGTTTTTAGGCATTGCTTCCATAATAGCATCCATGAGTTGTCGCTTTCCGCCGACCCATTTCACAAATGGAGATATTAACTTGTTTTTTGCCATTGCTTTATTGTTGTTCTTCATTTTTTATTTCGTCGCGAAACTAAGCATTTTCTTTGACTCTGTTACAAAAACATCCCAAATTTGTGGTAATCAGATATCTTTCGCTTTAATGCTGAAGTATGGTTTTCACTCCGTAGTCATACAAAGCAAAAGAAGTTTATTTCATCAATCCCATTTACAAATACAAGTTCAATATGAAAGTGCGGAAACAGTCGAAAATAATCGGCTCGATTCCGTATCTTCGCGATTTTCTTACAACAGGCGTATTTTATTTAATACAAAAATAAACCGGTAACTTTTCTTTGTATTTTCCGGAGGTGCCGGTATTTCAAAATTATATTTATCTTTGTTCCCGTTGGTTTCACCAAGTTCAAATTCAATTTCAAAATTATTTAAACATGAAACATTATTTAATAACCGGAGGCGCCGGTTTTATCGGAGCCAATTACGTAAAATACATCCTGAAAAAACACAGCAACATCCGGCTGATTATTTTGGACGACCTCACTTATGCCGGTAATTTGGGTACAATCAAAGACGATTTGAAAGACTCAAGGGTAGAATTTGTAAAAGGAAACATCATTGATCCGCAAATCGTCAACAGCATTTTTGAAAAGCATTCGATTGATTTCACGGTCAATTTTGCTGCCGAAAGCCATGTAGACCGCAGCATCGAAAACCCGCAACTGTTCCTGCAAACGAATATTTTAGGCACGCAAAATCTGCTTGACACGGCCAAAAAGTTTTGGACTGCAGGGAAGGATGAGAAAGGATACCCTCTCTACCGGGAAGGCGTGAAATATCTGCAAGTTTCCACCGACGAGGTTTACGGCAGCCTGGGCGAAATGGGTTATTTTACCGAAAAAACGCCCTTAGACCCGCGCAGCCCCTACTCCGCATCCAAGGCAAGCGCCGATTTGATTGTTGCCGCTTACTCCGAAACATACAAATTGCCGATCAATATCACGCGCTGTTCAAACAACTACGGACCTTACCATTTCCCGGAAAAACTGATTCCGCTGACTATTAAAAATATACTCGAAGGCAAAAAACTCCCTGTTTATGGCGACGGGTTGAATGTCCGCGACTGGCTGTATGTCGAAGACCACTGCAAAGCCATTGATTTGGCGCTGTTGCACGGGAAAGCAGGGGAAGTTTATAACGTCGGCGGCCACAACGAAATGAAAAACATCGACATTGTTAAACTTATCATTGCGGAAATCCGGCGTTTGATGGAGGAAAATCCGGAATATAGAAAGGCGCTGAAACCGTCCGCTCCTTCGGAAAGTGATTTGAGTTGGATTAATAATGAACTGATTACGTTTGTCAAAGACCGGTTGGGACACGATCAACGCTATGCTATCGACCCCTCAAAAATCACCGGAGAACTTGGCTGGCATCCCGAAACGAAATTTGCGGACGGGATTGTTAAGACCATTCGCTGGTATCTCGAAAATCAAGACTGGGTCGGGGAAGTTACTTCCGGCGGCTATCAGAAATATTACGAACAAATGTATGGGGGGCGTTAAGTACCGTATTTAAATCCGGTGTCATAGCGGTAAGAATTATTCACAGATTTATGAAAACTCCGAACTAAAATGAAACCGGATGTCCTTAAAATCCTGCTGCGCAATCTGCAATATATAAGCCGAATCGGCAAAGAAAACGTCCCTGCCTTCTTTATCAACAGCCATATACTGGTATTTCCGTTTCTTAAAATTGTCCAACGTTTCGGCGGAATCACTTTCAATCCAGCAGGCTTTGTACAGACTCAACGGTTCCCATTTACATTGAGCGCCATATTCGTGCAGCAAACGGTATTGGATAACTTCAAACTGCAACTGTCCAACCGTTCCGATTATTTTTCGCCCGTTATATTGATTAATAAATAATTGTGCCACACCTTCGCCCGTCAATTGATCGATGCCTTTGTTCAACTGCTTGGCTTTCATCGGGTCGGCATTCTCAATGTATTTGAACATTTCCGGAGAGAAACTCGGTAAACCTTTGAAATGCAGGATTTCGCCGGCGGTAATCGTATCGCCGATTTTGAAATTCCCCGTATCGGGCAAACCGATAATATCGCCGGCATAAGCTTCGTCAACCGTTTCTTTTTTCTGCGCCATAAAAGCGGTCGCCGAAGTGAATTTCATCATTTTATCCAGACGCACATGCCTGTAAATAGCGTTCCGTTCGAAACGCCCCGAACAGATTTTCAGGAAAGCGATGCAACTTCGGTGATTAGGATCCATATTGGCATGAATCTTAAAGATAAAACCCGAAAACGGATCTTCCTCCGGAACAACCCGTTTTTCTTTCGCCTGCACCGAACGCGGAGAGGGTGCGATGCGAATAAAACACTCCAGCAATTCCCGCACCCCAAAATTATTCAATGCCGAACCGAAAAAAACAGGTGCTAAATCGCCTTCCAAATAAGTTTCCGCATCAAAATCAGGATAAACGCCTTCGACCAAATCCAAATCGGCACACAGTTTTTCCGCTTCTTTTTTTTCGATATAATTTTCCAATTCGGGACTGTCAAGGTCGTTAAATTCTATGGATTCTGTAACGGTTTGTTTGCTTGGCGTATATAAATCCAGTTTCTTTTCGTAAATATTGTAAACCCCTTTGAATTTCCGTCCCATTTCGATAGGCCAGGACAGTGGGCAGACATGGATGTGCAATTCCCGTTCCAGTTCGTCCAGCAAATCAAAGGGATCGATTCCGTCTCTGTCCATTTTATTGACAAAAATCATGACCGGCGTTTTCCGCATCCGGCAGACTTCCATGAGTTTGCGGGTTTGGGTTTCCACGCCTTTGGCAATGTCAATGACGATGATTACGCTATCGACTGCGGTCAGCGTGCGGTAGGTATCTTCGGCAAAATCCTGGTGTCCGGGTGTATCGAGGATGTTGATTTTGTAGTCTTTATAGTCAAATCCCATGACGGATGTAGCAACGGAGATACCGCGTTGTTTTTCGATTTCCATCCAGTCGGAAGTAGCCGTTTTGCGGATTTTGTTGGACTTGACGGCGCCGGCAATGTGGATTGCGCCGCCGAAAAGCAGTAATTTTTCCGTCAGTGTTGTTTTTCCCGCATCGGGGTGGCTGATGATAGCGAAAGTTCTCCGGCGCTGTAGTTCGTATGTCAGTTCGTTCATTGATTCTGTAGATTTGAG
>JAIRKG010000122.1 GCA_031260235.1 Dysgonamonadaceae bacterium
ACTTTCCGTTGGAATCACTTATGTACAGCCAAACTTCATACACTACCCACAATCCGGTTGCGCCATAAGTTTCAACCCTCCTGATTCTCTGAAGCTCCTCCACCCACGCAACAGAAGCCTTCAAGGGAACATCAACTTCTTCTTCAGGCGCCTGGGCGGCAGGAGCAACCGGCGCACCATTATCAACTGCTTCAAACATGCCGTTATCAACGGCGTCATTACATCCGCCGGCTACAAGAAACATGCCGGCTACAATACCCAATAAAAAAATACTCTTTTTCATAAAATAAATGTTTTTAATTTGTGAATAATAGATTTGTTTAATTTCGATGCAAAGATAAAATAAAGTTGTGACAAAAATGTGACAAAGAAAAAAAATCAATCTGTAATAAAAAAACGTTACCTTTGCCGAGATGATAAACAGCAACGCAAAATGAAAAATCTAATAATAGCAGGAAAAGAATTTACCTCGCGGCTCTTTCTCGGAACGGGGAAATTCAGTTCAAACGAACTCATGGGCAGGGCGATTGAAGCCTCGCAAACGCAAATGGTAACGGTTGCAATGAAGCGTTTGGACTTCAACAACAAACAGGACGATATGTTGCTGCATATCAAACGCCCAGGCATCCGGTTGTTGCCGAACACTTCGGGCGTTCGCAACGCCAACGAAGCCGTTTTCGCCGCACAGCTGGCGCGCGATGCTTTCGAGACCGACTGGCTGAAACTGGAAATCCACCCAGACCCGCGCTATCTTTTGCCCGACCCTGTAGAAACCTTAAAGGCTACGGAAGAACTGGTCAAACTTGGTTTTGTTGTTCTGCCGTATATTCAAGCCGACCCCGTTTTATGCAAACGTTTGGAAGAAGCCGGCGCGGCAACCGTCATGCCTCTGGGCGCTCCGATAGGCACCAATAAAGGACTTCGGACGCGCGATTTGCTTGAAATCATTATTGAACAAAGCCAAGTTCCGGTAGTTGTAGACGCCGGAATCGGCGCTCCTTCCCATGCCGCCGAAGCCCTCGAAATGGGCGCCGACGCCGTGCTGGTCAACACCGCCATTGCCGTTGCCGGCGATCCGGCAGCTATGGCAAACGCCTTCCGAATGGCTGTCGAGTGCGGTCGCATGGCTTATGAAGCGCAGTTGGCAAATCCATTGAATATTGCGGAAGCTACAAGTCCGCTAACCGCTTTCTTAAAATAAAAACCGATGCAGACAGAATACAGAATCACCTGTCCTTCTTCCCGGAAGGTTTATGTAAAAGGTAAAATCCACGACATTGCAGTGGGAATGCGCGAAATATCCTTAGTCAATAAAACTTCGGTAGTCGTTTACGATACCGGAGGCGCTTATTCCGATGAAAATATCGAAGTCAATATCGTCAAGGGTTTGCCGCGCCTGCGGGAACAGTGGGTTGAAAAACGAAACGGTGTTGGGAAATTGCCGGCTTTCTCGTCGGAATACTGCAACAAACGATTGAATGATAGCAGCCTGAACGACATCCGTTTTCCCGTTGTGCATTTACCTCAAAAAGCAAAAGCGGGGCAAAACATCACGCAAATGTACTATGCGCGGCAAGGCATTATCACGGAGGAAATGGAATATGCCGCCATTCGTGAAAACCAGCAAAACGAAGCGCTTGGAATCGCCAGCCATATCACGCCTGAATTTGTCCGCAGTGAAGTGGCGGCGGGAAGAGCCGTTATCCCCGCAAACATCAATCATCCCGAAGCCGAACCGATGATTATTGGAACGCGCTTTTTAGTGAAAATAAACACCAACATCGGCAATTCCGCGCTGTCGTCCGGTATTGGCGAAGAGGTGGAAAAAGCGATTTGGAGTTGCAAATGGGGCGGCGATACGCTAATGGATTTGTCGACCGGCAGTCATATTCACGAAACGCGCGAATGGATTATCCGCAATATGCCCGTTCCTGTTGGTACCGTCCCGATCTATCAGGCGCTTGAAAAAACAAACGGGATAATCGCAGACCTTTCGTGGAAAATTTACCGCGATACGCTTATTGAACAATGCGAACAGGGCGTCGATTATTTCACCATTCATGCAGGATTGCTTAAAGCGCACCTGCCTTTGACGAAAAGCCGTACCACCGGCATTGTGTCGCGCGGCGGCTCAATTATCGCCAACTGGATGAGCATTCACGGAAAGGAAAATTTCTTTTATACGCACTTTGAGGAAATCTGCGAAATACTTGCCCAATATGACGTGGCGGTTTCTCTGGGCGATGGTCTCCGTCCGGGTTCAATCAGCGACGCAAACGACGACGCCCAGTTTGCCGAACTTTCCGTCTTGGGTGAATTAACCCGAATTGCATGGCAACACAATGTGCAGGTCTTAATTGAAGGTCCGGGGCATGTTCCGATGAACAAAATCAAAGCCAATATGGACAAACAGATAGCCCATTGCCACGGCGCGCCGTTTTACACGCTCGGTCCCTTGACGACCGACATTGCCCCCGGATATGACCACATCACATCGGCTATCGGCGCGGCGCAAATTGCATGGTATGGCACGGCAATGATCTGTTACGTTACGCCGAAAGAACATTTGGGTTTACCCTGTAAAGAAGATGTAAGAGCCGGAGTGGTCGCCTATAAAATAGCGGCTCATGCAGCCGATTTGGCAAAAGGGCATCCCGGCGCACAAGTCAGGGACGATGCTTTGAGCAAAGCCCGTTTTGATTTCCGGTGGAAAGACCAGTTCAACCTTTCGCTCGACCCTGAGAGGGCGCTCGAATATTACAGAACTGGGCATCTGGGCGAGGATAGCGACCATTGCACGATGTGCGGACCTGGATTTTGCGCTATGAAGTTGAGTAAAAATGTTGAGAAACAGGCAAATAAATAATCAATATGACATCCGCCAATTTTAAACAACAAATCACCGAATACAATTGGAACTCCCTCCAATCCAAAATCTACGCCAAAACGCCTGCCGACGTCGAAACCGCCCTGCGCAAAGAGAAACGAAACATTGACGATTTCATGGCGCTGGTTTCGCCCGCCGCCGTTCCCTATCTCGAACCGATGGCCGCCCTGAGCAGAAAATATACCCGGCAGCGTTTCGGAAATACAATACAGTTTTATATTCCGCTTTATTTAACTAATTCCTGCACCAACCATTGCGTCTATTGCGGATTTAACCATAACAACCGGATTCACCGCATTATTCTCTCCGACAGCCAGATTATGCAGGAGGTGGAAGCCATCAAAAAAACCGGCGACTTCCGGCATATCCTTTTAGTTACTGCCGAAAATCCCCGCGACGCCGGAGCAGGTTATATCGAAAATGCAATCCATCTGGTGAAACCGTATTTTTCTTCTATTTCGATTGAAGTCCAGCCGTTGAAGGAACAGGAATACCGGCAACTGTCCGGAGCGGGAATGAATGCCGTCTATTGTTACCAGGAGACTTACCGCAGGGAACGCTACAGGGTTTACCATCCAAGGGGCATGAAATCGAAATTCGACTGGCGGCTTGATGCGTTCGACCGAATGGGGAAAGCAGGCGTACACAAAATCGGCTTAGGCGTGCTGATTGGGCTGGAAGACTGGCGCACCGATGTTACGATGATGGCGCTACACCTGCGTTACCTGCAAAAGACTTACTGGAAAACCAGATATTCGGTTTCCTTTCCACGTATACGTCCCCACGAAGGATTGTTTCAGCCGAATGTGATTATGAGCGACAAAGAGCTTGCGCAGCTGATTTTCGCCTACCGGATTTTCGACTGCGACATTGAAATTGCTTTGTCCACGCGGGAAAATGAAAATTTCCGCACGAACATGACCGGACTCGGCATTACTTCCCTCAGCGCAGGCTCGCGGACAGACCCCGGCGGATATGCCGTTTACACTCGCGAACTGGAACAATTTGCAATCAGTGACAACCGCAGTCCCGACGAAGTGTATGCCGCCGTGAAACAGCAGGGTTACGAAGTAGTTTGGAAAGATTGGGATTTGAAGCTACAGTCTTAAGTTACGGTGAACGGTAAACGAAAGTGGCGCCGTTTACCATTCACCGTTTGCAAACATTCGGCAAGGTATTTGAATGACTTTATTTTGTTTTGCAAAAAAATGGAACGCCAATAGGCGAATACGCAATCGTGAAGAATTTTGTCTTTGCCATACTGTTTCAGATACATGGAAGCGCCGCAAACCACATTAAATCTTAATATTACCGAGTCAAGACCGGATGTATCGTCCAAAGAATTCCGCCTGTGGGAAATGCAATAAACGACCTCGCTTATGATTTCTTTTTTGATGGACAAATTGGTTACTTTCGCGGAGAAAAGCACATCGTTTGCACAGTGAACTTCCTGGAATTGAATGTTATGCCTTTCGACCAAATCTCGTTTAATGATTTTTCCCCAAGGCGTAAACAGTAGAAACGCTACGTCCCAATTATCGGTCTGCCTGATTTTGTCTAATCTTTCGTTTGTCGGGATATGCCTTATGCCCGGCTCCGTCGTTTCAAAATCTACGCTGGTTACATAAAAATAAATCACCTCATTTTCATTGTCTTTGCACCTGTCTAATACATCGCGGAAACAGGGCATGAAAAAATCGTCGGCGTCGGCAAAAATAAGCCATTTCCCTTTTGCCCGCCCCAAACCCAAATTACGGGCATAGCCTGCACCATTACGTCCATTTTCGTTTTTCCCGAAAATTACTTCTACAAATGGGTCGTTTAATCCGGGGAAACGAGCAAAATCCACCTTGTCCGCATCGCTGTTGTCGTCCGCCACAATTATTTGCACGTCTTTGCGGCGCGGGATTGAATTGAGGCATCGTTGAAGAAGCGCCGGAATGTTTTTATGCGGGATTATGATTGAGTAATTGATCATTTTTGGAAATTATACAGACAAAGGTACAATATCGTTTAAAAAGATACAAAATAAATTTAACACTGTAACAAACAGATGGATAAATTGCAGGCTTATTGAT
Source organism: Dysgonamonadaceae bacterium (assembly GCA_031260235.1). Taxonomy (GTDB): domain Bacteria; phylum Bacteroidota; class Bacteroidia; order Bacteroidales; family Azobacteroidaceae; genus Azobacteroides. The sequence goes on from JAIRKG010000122.1 coordinate 4,966, forward strand.
ATAAAAAAATTTAAATTTTTCTATTGAAACCGATGGCATCAAAAAAATAAATAACTACTTTTGCACCCTCATGAATAAACACTTAAAAATGACAGAATATATTATTAAGGTTCTTCCGAAACATGGGAAGTTTCCTCATTTACCGGGGAAAGGTGTTTTTCTTTTTGATCTTTTGCTTGCCTTGATCGCTTTCGTACTCACAACTTTCATTCATGCGGCATTATCTCCAATTTCAATAAATTGGCCGGTTTTTTCTATACAAGCGGCAATCTGCGTAGCAGTTACCGGATTGTTTTATTACATCTTTAAAACCAATTCCGGACTCTTGCGTTATTTTACATTTAAAGACACGTTCCGGATATGGTTTGCTCTCTTGTGTGCGAATGTTGTATTGACTATTATTCATTTAGCCGTTTATCAAAGGCCTTTTTTTACATTGGCGATTTTCTTCGTTAACTTTTTGCTGACGTTTATTTTTGTATTCTTTTTCCGAATATCGGTTCGCTTAATCTTCGATTATGTAACCAAATTTCATGAAAATAAAAGCAAACGGTTGCCTGTGCTGGTTTACGGCGTAGAGCCGTCAAACATCAGTCTGGCAGAAATGATTGATATTGACGAAACTTCCAGTTATCAGATTGCCGGCTTTATTTCGCCTTCGTCCAATATTTCTAATCAGAAAATAATCAGCAAACCTGTTTATTTCAGGGATACTTTTTACAGCAACATTCGTAAATTCCATGACGTCGAAGCCATTCTTATTCAACCGGAAGAAATAACCCGAACCGAAAAACAACTGCTTGCGGAAATTTGCTATCAGAATAAAATAGAATTGCTGTCTGTTCCGTCTATCCAAAAATGGGACGACAAGAAAACGCATGAAATAAAAAATTTCAACATTGAAGATTTGTTGGGGCGTACTCAAATTGAAATTGATACCGAAACAATCAAAAAGAATCTGAAAACAAAGAAGGTACTGATTACAGGCGCCGCCGGTTCTATCGGCAGTGAAATTGTACGCCAGCTTTGCCTGTTGGATGTGGATTTGTTGATACTCTGCGATAATGCAGAAACGCCGCTTCATCAGTTGTGTTTGAACCTGAAAAACTCTTTCCCCCATGTGAAATTCGTATCCATTATTGCCGATGTTCGAAACAGAAACAAGATGGAGCATATTTTCTCTACCTACAAACCTCACTGCGTCTATCATGCGGCCGCCTATAAGCATGTTCCCATGATGGAAGACCATCCGTGCGAAGCTGTTCTGACCAATGTGTTGGGCTCTAAAAACGTAGCAGATATGGCGGTGGCTTACGGTGCGGAAAATTATGTAATGATTTCAACTGATAAAGCTGTCAATCCCAGCAGCGTAATGGGCGCTACCAAACGAATTGCGGAAATTTACATTCAATCCATGTCCCGTGTTTCTTCTACCCGGTTCATCACTACCCGCTTTGGAAACGTATTGGGTTCAAGCGGCTCGGTAATTCCCTTATTTGAAAAGCAAATCGAAAAAGGAGGTCCCGTAACGCTGACCGATCCCCAAATTACCCGTTATTTCATGACCATTCCCGAAGCCTGTAGCCTGGTACTCGAAGCC
>JAIRKG010000009.1 GCA_031260235.1 Dysgonamonadaceae bacterium
TGTAATTCGATTTGGTAGTTGTAATGCAATATAGTATTTTTTCATAGATAGCGAAATACTCAACAATGTATAAATAATTAATAGATTAGGATAATTTACTGATTTACACAGTTTTTGCAAGCCTTTTTCAAAATCTGTTCAATAACATAATCTTTTTTTAAGTGTTTTATTTTGCACTGATATCTTTTTTAATATCTTTGCCATAAAATTAAGTGTACAAGAGTTCACTTTACCGGCTAAATCGGTAATCATGCTTAAAATAGAATAATAAATGTTAGCAAAATTAAAACAAGCCGTCTTCCAAGCCAATCTGAATTTGGTTAAACATGGACTGGTCATTTTTACCTGGGGCAATGTCAGTGCAATAGACAGAACGAAAGGATTAGTGGTTATCAAACCATCCGGTATTTCATACGAAACCATGAAAGCAGACGATATGGTCGTTGTGGATTTGGAAGGGAACCTCGTCGAAGGACAATTAAAACCTTCTTCTGATACACCTACGCATCTGGAGATTTACAGGGCATTTTCAAAGGTCGGCACTGTGGTGCATACCCATTCCACTTACGCTACCGCATGGGCGCAAGCAGGGAAAGACATCCCCAATATCGGCACTACCCATGCCGACTATTTCAGGGACAGTATCCCTTGTACCCGTTCAATGACTCAAGCGGAAATAGAAAATGATTACGAACTGGAAACAGGCAAAGTCATTGTCGAACGTTTTACCGGAATGAATCCGGACGATACGCCCGGCGTTCTGGTTAATAATCATGGACCCTTTGCTTGGGGAACAGATGCACATAATGCCGTGTGTAATGCCGTTGTGTTGGAACAAATTGCTAAAATGGCGTATATTGCTTATGCAATTAATCCGGAATTAACAATGAATGAAGAACTGATTAAAAAACATTTTTTCCGTAAACATGGAACAAACGCTTATTATGGACAAGGAAATAAAAAAAAATAATTTATAATTTAAAAATATAATGGAATATAAAGATTTGGAAATTTGGTTTCTCACGGGAGCACAACTCCTGTATGGCGGCGACGCAGTGGTAGCGGTAGACGCCCACTCCAATGAGATGATAAAAGGTTTGAACGCTTCGGGGAAACTCCCCCTGAAAATCGTTTACAAAGGCACGGTCAATTCTTCTGTGGAAGTGACAAAAGCCTTTGCAGAAGCAAATAACGACGACAAATGCGCCGGTGTAATTACTTGGATGCACACTTTTTCGCCTGCAAAAATGTGGATACACGGTTTAAAAGAATACAAGAAACCTTTGTTGCATCTGCATACGCAGTATAACGAACAAATTCCGTGGAGCGAAATCGACATGGATTTTATGAACCTCAACCAGTCGGCGCACGGCGACCGGGAATTTGGTCATATCGTCAGTCGGATGCGCAAACCGCGCAAAGTGGTAGTCGGTTACTGGAAAGATCCAGCAACGCAGGATAAAATCGCAACATGGATGCGTGTTTGTGCTGCATGGACGGATGCACAAGCGTTGCGTATTATCCGTTTCGGCGACAATATGAACAATGTAGCCGTTACCGACGGCGATAAAGTGGAAGCCGAAATACGCCTGGGTTATCATGTGGACAATGCGCCCATTGCAACGCTTGTTCCTTATATGGACGCCGTTACCGAAAAGGAAATCGACGATTTGATTACCGAATATGAACGAATCTATGATTTTGCCGCAGATTGTAAAAAAGGAGCGAAAAAACATCCATACGTCCGCGACGCCGCCGCACAGGAAATCGGGTTGCGCCGTTTTCTGGAAGATAAAAAAGCAAAAGCATTTACTACCAGTTTCGACGAATTGGAAGGTATGAAACAGTTGATGGGATTGGCTTCGCAACGCCTGATGGCAGAAGGTTACGGTTTTGGTGCAGAAGGCGACTGGAAAACGGCAGCTTTAGTTCGTACCATGTGGGTGATGGGACATGGCTTGCCCGGCGGACAATCGTTCCTCGAAGACTATACCTTGAATTTTGCAAGCGACAACAGTTCCATTCTACAGGCGCATATGTTGGAAATCAATCCCGAAATAGCAGCAGACAAGCCACGCATCGAAGTGCATTTTCTCGGTATCGGCGATGCAAAGACATGTGCGCGTCTGGTATTCCAGGCGCATCCGGGCGAAGGCATTGCTGCTACCATTGTGGATATGGGCAACCGTTTCCGCATGATTGTTAATCAAGTGGATGTGATTGAGCCGCAACCGCTCCCGAAACTGCCGGTTGCCTGCGCTTTGTGGAAACCGCAACCCGATTTTGAAGTTGGCGCTGGTGCCTGGATTCTTGCTGGTGGGACGCACCATTCGAGCTTTTCGTATTCGCTGACCGTCGAACACATCGAAGATTATGCTGAAATCGCCGGTATGGAATTGTTGATAATTGATAAGGATACAACTGTCCGCAATTTCAAGCAGGATATTCGCAACAATGAAATGTATTACCTTTTAAATAAGGCGTTATCGTAACGCCATTATTGTGAGATACACGCTTTTTTATGTGCGTTTGTAAAAAATGAATGGCTAATTCTAAATGAAATTCGTAATTTTTAACTTGCAATAATATGAAGTATGTAGTAGGATTAGATTACGGCACGGATTCCTGCCGCGCCGTAATCGTAGAAGCAGAAACCGGAAAAGAAATTGCTTCGTCGGTGAAATACTACAAGCGATGGAAAGAAGGAAAATACTGTGTTCCTGCCGAAAATCAATACCGGCAACATCCGCTCGACTACATCGAAGCGTTGGAGGAATCGGTGAAAGAGGCTTTGAGCCAATCGCCCGAAGGAACGGCTGAAAATGTAGTAGGCATTTCGTTCGACACGACCGGCTGCACGCCTGTTCTGATAAACAAAGATGGACTGCCGCTGGCGCTAATGCCCGGATTTGCCGAAAATCCCAATGCCATGTTTGTTCTATGGAAAGACCATACCGCAGTGGAAGAAGCGGCTAAAATCAATCGCTTAGCCAAAGAATGGAAGATAGATTACACGGCTTACGAAGGCGGTATCTATTCCAGCGAATGGGTGTGGGCGAAAATGGCGCACGTATTGAGGGAAGACCCTACTGTCCGTAGCGACGCATACAGTTGGGTGGAACACTGCGACTGGATGCCTGCTCTGATTACCGGGAAAACCCGTCCGGAAGCAATTGTCCGCAGCCGTTGTGCGGCAGGACACAAAGCAATGTGGCTGAAAGAATGGGGCGGTTTGCCTCCGGAAGAATTTTTAGTTGCTATCGATCCTCTCTTGAAAGGATTCCGTGAGCATTTGTTTGAAGACACTTTCACAAGCGATACGAAAATAGGCAATTTAACGCCAGAATGGGCAAAACGTTTGGGATTAAATACAGACGTCGCCGTGGGAGTGGGCGCTTTCGATTGTCATTTCGGTGCGGTGGGTGCGGAAATCAAGCCGGGAGCATTTGTTCGCGTCATTGGGACTTCCACTTGCGACATTATGGTAGCGTCTTATGAAGAAATGAAAGACAAACTGATTCCGGGTATCTGCGGACAGGTCGATGGTTCGGTGATTCCGGGTCTGATTGGTTTGGAAGCCGGTCAATCGGGATTCGGCGATGTATATGCCTGGTTTTCAAAGTTTGTGGGAAAAAGCATTTCCGAACTTACCCAGGAAGCGGAAAAACTGCCGATTTCCGAAACAGTCATTGCAACCGACTGGTTGAACGGTAGGCGCACGCCCGACACCAACCAACTGCTTGCTGGAACAATTGCAGGCCTGACTTTGGGCAGTACTCCTGCGATGGTTTTCCGTGCACTCGTAGAAGCAACATCTTACGGATCGAAAGCAATTATCGACCGGTTTTTGGAAAACAACATCGAAATACTGGAAGTGATCGGTATCGGAGGTATTTCGTTGAAATCGCCGTTTGTAATGCAAACTTTAGCCGATGTGCTGGGTATACCTATCAAAGTAGCGAAAACAGAACAGGCTTGCGCTTTCGGGGCAGCCATGTTTGCAGCAGTAGTCGCCGGTGTTTATCCGGCGGTGGAAGCCGCTCAAGAAGCGATGGGACAAGGATTTTTATCGGAATATTTACCGAACAAAAAAAATCATAAAATTTATTCGGCATTGTATCAAAAATACCTCCGTTTAGGTAAATTTACAGAATCGGATCTTTCATCTTTTAGTTTTTAGTTATTATGGATTGGAATTCCCATGAATTTTTGTGGCTCGACTGGGTAATTATCGCAGTTGGAATATTGGCGGTGGCATGGGTTGTATGGCATGCCATACGAAAGGACAGGCGTTCGCAACAGGGAGCTGACAGTGAAGATTATTTGTTCGGAAAAGGCGAACCCTGGTATATTATCGGTGCGGCTATCTTTGCCGCAAACATCGGTTCTGAACATCTCGTAGGACTTGCCGGAACAGGTGCAAAAGCCGGCGTTGGCATGGCACACTGGGAAATGCAAGGTTGGATGGTACTCATTCTGGGATGGCTTTTCGTGCCGTTTTACCAGCTTATGAACAATAAGACGGGTAAAATCATTACCATGCCCGACTTTCTTAAATACCGTTATACACCACGCACCGGCTCATGGCTGTCTATCATCACGCTTATCGCATACGTGCTTACCAAAGTGAGCGTAACGGCATTTACAGGCGGTATTTTTATGGAAAGTTTGCTTGGTTTGCCTTTTTGGTACGGTGCTATCGGTTTGATTGTTTTAACCGGCATTTTCACCGTTTTGGGAGGGATGAAAGGCATAATGACACTATCGGCAATACAAACGCCGATTCTTATCACCGGTTCATTCCTTGTGCTGTTTTTAGGACTGTCGGTTCTCGGCGTCGGCAGCATTGCCGACGGTTGGACAGCGATGATTGACTACGCCCGAACACTTAATAACGGTTACGGCACAAATCACATGTTCCACTTTGAAACCGGTGATCCTCTGTACGACGAATATCCAGGATTTTGGGTATTTATCGGAGCGTCAATTATCGGCTTTTGGTATTGGTGCACCGACCAGCACATTGTTCAGCGTGTGCTTGGACAGCGCAAAGGCGAAGCGAACGAAGCAGTGATGAAACGCGCCCGCAGAGGCAGTATTGCCGCAGGTTACTTCAAACTTTTGCCCGTATTTATGTTCCTGATTCCGGGTATGGTAGCCGCAGCATTGGCGGCGCGTCCCGACAGTGGTTTTTCACTGGAAAATCCGGATACTGCTTTCGGTTCGATGGTTAAATTCGTACTTCCGGCAGGTATAAAAGGCGTTGTCACAGTTGGTTTTATCTGTGCGTTGATGGCTTCACTGGCAGCGTTTTTCAACTCCTGCGCAACTCTTTTCACAGAAGATTTTTATAAACCGGTGTTTAAAAAGAAGAGTGAAGCCACATACGTTTTGGTCGGGCGTATTGCTACGGTTGTTGTCGTAATCCTCGGCATTGTATGGATACCCGTCATGATGAGTTTGGGCAGTTTGTACGACTATCTGCAAGGTATTCAATCGTTGCTCGCTCCTGCAATGGTAGCGGTATTTGCACTGGGTATCTTTTCCAAAAAGATTACGCCCAAAGCGGGTGAAGTAGGTATGATAGCCGGATTCATTATAGGAATGATACGTTTGCTGACAAATATCTTTACAAACACAGGGAAAAACGTAATGACCGGCTGGCTATGGGAATCTACCGCCTGGTTCTGGCAAACGAACTGGCTGATTTTTGAGATATGGCTACTCGTATTCATCCTGCTGTTAATGGTAATAGTATCATTCTTTACGCCGAAACCGACCGCTCAACAAATAGAGGCGATTACTTTTACAGGCGATTATAAAACACTTGTCCGAAAAAGTTGGAACAAGTGGGATGTGATTGCGTCTTTGGGAGTAGTGGCTTGTTGTATAGCGTTTTATATTTATTTTTGGTAAAGCAAAGCGAGCCCCCTCGTCATTGCGAGCCGCGAAGCGGCGAAGCAAGGCAGAAAGTAATAAAAGCAAAGGCGATAGATATATCTGTCGCCTTTGCTTTTATTTGTTTTTTCTGAAAAAAATTGATTTTATCCCCATAAAAGGGGATTGCAAACATAAAAATACCATAAACATGGTATTGTTTGCATCTATCAGAATATATACTTTTGTACTCGATAAATAAATATTTTCAAATTATTAATTTTTAAACATTTCGAAAAATGAGAAAAATGAGTATTGTTGTTGTATTGTTTGCTTTCATAGCAATCAGCAGTGTGTATGCGGTGGACAATTCCGTAACATTTAGAGTTGAGAACATGACCTGTGGAGGTTGTTCCGGGAAAATCAAAAAGACGGTATCCGCTCTTGACGGAGTATCCGGATTTGAGGCAAATCTGGAAAAGAGAGTGGTAACAATCGCTTACGACGACCAAAAGGTAAATCCCGACGGGTTGAAAGAGGCTATTGTTGCGACCAAGTACAACGCCACGGATTATGATCCGAACGAAGTGATTGCAAGAACGGTTTCGTTCAAAGCCGATCAAATTGATTGTGGCGGATGTGCTGCTAAGGTAAAAAAGAACATCGGCGCCGAAGCCGGCGTTATCGCTGTCGAAGTTGATCTTCCGACGAAAGAAGTAAAAGTCGAGTACGACGCTAACAAAATTGGCTTGAAAGAAATTCAAAAAGATTTTCAGAAATTCAATTATACAGTTGTAAGGTATTGGGCAAGCGAAAAAGTCAAGTACGCTATTCTCAAAGTAGAATCGTTTGACAGTGCCGACGAAGTAGAAAACAATCTGAGGACAGAAAAAGGAATTTTGGATGTTTCAGTCAACGCAAAAACAAAAGACATTGCCATTGCCTACAACTCTACGGTTATTGCTGAAGAAAATCTGGCCGACAGTATCAAAAAATACAATTTGACACCGGTAGCCGCTAATTAATACAAATTCTTAATTACTAAACTTATAAAATTTTACAAGATGAAAACAAATGTTCAATTATTAGTCGTTGCATGTGGACTTCTGTTGTCAATCGGAGGACTCAATGCACAAACAATCGAAGGGAAAGTGATCGACAAAAAATCTAATGAACCGGTGGTCGGCGCTGTTGTTGCTTCCAGAAATACCAAAGTATTAACCGGCAGTCAGGGCGAATTTACTGTGAACAAGGAAGAAGTCGGCGATCGTTTAAAGGTTACTTTTTTGGGATATAAACCGTTGGAGATCGCTCTTAACGACAAATCTAAAAATTTGGTTCTCAAATTGGAAGAAGATCAACAGGCATTGGACGAAGTGGTCGTTATCGGTTATGGAAAGTCGTCGAAGAGAAAAGCGACCGGAACCGTAAGCACCATTACGCGAGACATTTTGGAACAGTATCCCGGAACGAACGCTCTGGAAGTGTTGCAAGGCCGGGTTGCCGGACTTACGCTAACCAAATCTTCCGGATTGCCGGGTTCATCTGTTTCAATAAATATTCGCGGGATAACCACCATTGATGAAGGTTTTGTTGATGCCTGCGGATCGGGCGGATGCTGCGGCGTTACGGAAGGCACAGCCGTTGAACCTCTGATTGTGATTGACGGCGTGCCGTTTATCAACGAAAGCATTTCGCCTTTGGACATCGGTGCGGTGGGAGCGATTGGTCCGTTGGCAAGTCTCAGTACTGCCGACATCGAACGCATTGACGTGTTGAAAGATTCGGATGCTACCGCTATTTACGGTTCAAGAGGAGCCAACGGCGTAGTTCTGATAACTACCAGACAGAGTCTGGAATAATTTTCAAGTTGGTATTTTGCGGTATCTGCAATTGTTAAATAACAAAAAGAGAAAGCACAGTATAAAAATCTTTATAAATGGCATTTAACTGTGCTTTCTTTGTATAAAAATACGATAGTGAAACGATATAATATTTTTAAATCACGCAAACCCAATGGAAAGTTTGCATTTTCATCCCTGCTTTTATTCTTCGGAATCGTAATAAACAGTGAGATAATTTATGCTCAGGACTACAATGCTTCGCCGACAGGCAACACAGGGAAAGTTGAGGCGGACGTTATCGAACTGGAACAGGGAAGCAATACGGTGAACGCACTGAAAGGGCGAGTAAGCGGCGTTGAAGTAGAAAACGGCAAACTGAAAATACGCGGACAAAGCAATGTTGAAGATAAATTGGCAGAACCGCTGGTGATTATAGACGGCGTGCAGTTGCCTTCGGGATTTTCATGGTCTGCCAACGACCAATTCAGTCCGCTGAACCTGCTTAACTCGTCAAGCATCGAAAGCGTTGAAATACTCAAAGACGCCGATGCTACCGCTATTTATGGCGGGAAAGGCGCCAATGGAGTAGTTGTTATCAAAACAAAAAAGGTGCTGGAACAAAAACTACGCGTTTCGGTTTCCGCTGCCGCAGGTAGTACGGGCGTTGACAGTTGGTATGATTTCCTTTCTACCGGCGAATATCTGGATATCAGGAACAAAGCTTTTGCGGCAGACGGAATTACGCCTGACGAAAAGAATGCCTACGACCTTTTGTTGTGGGGCGACAAATATAACACCGACTGGCAAAAAGAATTCTTGGGACAGAAAGGGAAAGTGTATAATGGAAACATAAGCATTTCCGGCGGAATAAGCAACAAAACAACCTTTTTCATCAATGCGGGTTACTTCGAGAGCGGAACGGTGTTGCTGGCAGAACCCGACGACAAGCAACAGCGTATCAATACCAAACTGCTGGTCAATCACCGGGGACTGAACAACAAATTAGATATTACCGCTTCCATTGCTTTCAATAAACTGAACATACAAAGCAGAGGCGATAATCCATCAAGCAACCTTATCAATGCTCCCAATCAGCCGCTTTATAATGACGACGGATCGCTTTACTGGCTTAATTCATCTGTCGTTAATCCGTTAAGACATAAATATGTAGTAACGCAAAATAAAGGAACGGACTTGATTACCAATTTGCAGACACATTACAGCTTTTCGTCCGATTTGAATGCGATATTAGACGTCGGTTACAGCAGGAACACCGCCGAACAGTTTCAATCTTATAGCGGAAAGTATTTAAATCCCTATGCGAACAATTCGTATAAAAACCGCGTGCTTGCGGGCGATAGCTACAATGAGAAATTTCTCGTAGAACCCCGTATCAACTATACTAAAAAATGGGATAACCACTCTCTGACGGCATTGCTTGGGGCGTCTTACCAAGCCGATCATTTTGCAGGAGACGATTTGGAACTCCGCGATTTCCCGTCGGAATTCTTTTTCAGAAACTACGCCGTAGCGCCGGTAAAATATCTGGTAAACAGCAATACGGAAGATATAAAACGCGCTTCCGTCTATACGCGCATCGGTTATGATTACAATGCAAAATACATATTTTCCGGTACAATAAGGCGAGACGGTTCGTCGATTTTCGACAGGGAAAACCGTTACGGCAATTTCTGGTCGCTTGCCGGCGCTTGGATCTTTTCGGATGAAAATTTTATCCGTAACAATCTCGGATTTCTAAATTACGGAAAACTGAAAATAAGTCACGGAGTTACGGGCAACGACAATGTTACGCCTTTCCAGTATATTACCGCTTATGGAGCGTCAACGTATCCTTACGAAGGCGGGGCGGGACTGATTCTCAAAAGGGTAGCCAATCCCCAGTTTAGCTGGGAAAAAACTCAAAAATCGGAAGTACACCTCGACCTCGCTTTCCTGAACAACCGCCTGCAGGTGACCGGCGCCGGATACCTGCATATATCCAATTCTCTGGTAGGCAACCAGCCGACAGCCTTCCAGACGGGGGTAGATTCATACAAGGATGTGTTGCAGGACGTAGTTCTCCGGAGCAGGGGCATTGAACTTGATTTGGTTTCCACCAATATTCGCAACCGGAATTTCCAGTGGCTGACCACGCTTACGCTGACCATACCCGACAACAGCAGGATAACTTCATTCCCCGGTATAGAAAATACCTCGTATGCTTCAACACGCAAAGTAGGCGAACGCCTTAGCATAACCCGTCTCTATCAATTTACGGGCATCAATCCGGAAAACGGCGTGTCGACTGTGAAAGACGTTAATGAGGACGGGAAGATTACGGCTGCCGACGACAAACTGTTTCTGAAAGATACCGACCCCGATTATTACGGCGGATTGCATAATTCGTTCCGTTACAAAAACTGGCAATTGGACGCTTTTTTCTATTTTGAAAAAAGACCTTTCCAGGAAGGTTATCTGAAAACATACTACTATCCGGCAGGTTATATAGGAAAAAACGTCCCGCGTTCGCTGGTGAAAGATTACTGGTCACCGGAAAATCCGGGCGGTACACTGCCGGGATTGACCACAACAACCACTTCCGATATCGGTTACGCCTATTTCAATCATTATACCGAATCGTCTGCCGTATATACCGATGCCTCGTATATCCGTTTGAAAAATGTCTCTTTGGCCTATACATTGCCGGAAGCGGCTACCCGTAAACTGAAAGCAAAGAATATACGGCTGTATGTGCGCGGCGAAAATTTATGGACGCTGACCGAATTTGACGAATGGGATCCGGAAACACAGACGGCAGTGCCTGCTTTCAGAACAATTACCGCCGGAGCAACTTTATTGTTTTAATTATTTATATTACAATCATGAAACGTTTTAATAAACTATTTTATTTATTGGGCATTACTGTTTTGTTGTCTGTTGCATCCTGCAACGATATTTTGGATGTTGATTTGCCGAGTAATGTCATTCCGAGGGAGGACGTTTTTTCCAATCAGGAAGCAATAGAAGCCGCCATAGATGGCTTGTATGCGGAAAATCTTTTCAATCTCGGCATTTATGAATACGTCATTCCGATGTATCTTTCCCCTGCTTCGGATGAATCATATCACAATCTTCCGACCACTTATAATTTTGAAGAATTTCGAAAAAATGCCTACAGCGCTTCAAACTCATATATCGCACTCCTTTGGTCGTATCCTTACGAATCCGCTTTGCTGAGTAATGATGTGATTGAACAGTTATCCAAAACTACCGTTATTTCCGAAGAGGAAAAACAGCATTATATAGGCGAAGCCAAATATTTCAGGGCTTACGATTATTTTGTGTTGACAAATCTTTTCGGCGACGTCCCCTGGGTGAAATCCAGCAATATCAGGGAAACAGGATTGCTTCCGCGCGAATCGAAAGAAAAAATCATCACCGATCCGGAAGGCATCATTGATGATTTGGAATACGCCAAAACGTCATTGACAAACAGCGACAACGACAATACCCGCGTAACCCGTTCGGCTGCTTCCGCCCTGCTTGCCCGCGTTCTTCTGTATCACGAAGACTGGGCTAAAGCCGAAGCCGAAGCCACCGAAGTAATTGAAAATTCGGAATATGAACTGGAAACGGATTTGGACAAAGTATTTCTTCGTCCGAGCAAAGAAACTATTTTCAGGGCGTCGTCTGCAGCCGCCATGCCATCATACGTGGGACGAACTTACTTCGCCGTCATAGAATTAAATGCCTCGTATCTCAGGCTCACAGACGATTTGGTGAATTCTTTTGAAGAAAACGATTTGCGTAAGGAAAAATGGCTTAAAAACGAGACGGCGGGATATGTTCATGCCTACAAATACAAACGCAATACCGCAACTGCCGCCGGCGACGCCGAAGACCTTGTTTTGTTGCGCTTGGCGGAACAATATCTGATTAGGGCGGAAGCGAGGGCGCAGCAAGGAAATCTTTCCGGCGCAATTGCCGACCTGGATACGATAAGAAACCGTGCGGGGCTGTCCGATTTGTCTGACACGCTGTCGAAAGAAGATGTTTTGCTGGCTGTGGAAAACGAACGCCGCCACGAATTGTTTGTGGAAGAAGCCCATCGTTTGTGGGATCTTGTCCGTACGGGACGCGCCGCCGCCATTTTGGGAAACAAAACCAACTTCCCCGATAAACAGTGGGAACCCTACAAAGCATTATTGCCCATACCGGAAAAGGAACTTACCCTGAACAGCAGCCTTACGCAGAATCCGGGGTATGCGGAGATAAAATAAAAAATGAAAGCATTTAGTATTAAATTAGTTAATATATTGATAATTTGCTTGTTAATATCAATATATGGTTGTGAAACTCCAAGTACAAATAGTGAAAATGAATTAACTATACATGAAGAAAATGTAGCCAGTCATTATTCTTCGGATAAAAATATACTTAAAATAATTGGATACAACACTATTTATTCAAAAGACGAAGACGAGATTTTAAAACTTATAGAACTCAGAAAAGAACTGGAAGAATTGGCAGCAAATAGGAAACATTCAGAAATACATGCTGTCAAAAATATTTATGTCAATGAAGATGGATCTTCATATAGACTTTATTTTCCTATGCATTCAGCGATAATCTTGGATGAGAATGGTAAAACCTATTATACCGATGAGAAAGGATTATTAAAAGAGTCTATATCGAATATTTATAATCTTAAACTGATATGGAGAAAGAAAACAAAATTCATAGTGGGAACTGCGAATAATATAATTGAGGACGATAAGATAATTTAAAAAATTCCATTAACGGTTGATGGTAGTTCCAATATATTCAAAGGAACCTATAATAAAGCAAAAAACATATTGATATTTAATATGGGTGAGAAAATTATCGATAGTGATCACAAAGATAATATTTCCCTGAGAGGTGCTAATGAAAATAAAGTTTCCTGTTATGAAAATCACGGAGGTATAATTTGTTCTTTGGCTTTTGGTCTATATCAGGGAGGATGTGATTATAGTAGCACTTCTTGTATGGATCACAATGGGCATGGTGTTTTCAGCACTACCACCGACTGTAATACTTTTATACTGAGTGACTGTTGTTTGTCGCTATGCGAAGGTAACTGTTGGAATGAGATTATGCAGTATGTATTTTAATTTTAGGAAAAACAATGAATTTAATAACAGGCGTTTTCACAACGTGGGATTTTATAGTTCCCATACTCATCACTGTTGGTTATGCGGTATCCGTAAAGGATAAGAACGAATATGTGCTGTTTTTCTCCACTTTTTTCAGTTGGTACTTTTTATTGTTTGTGATTGGAAATTTCGCAGGGGAATATATTGCACATCATCCGGTTTTGGCAACAAGTCGCGAATTAATATTCAAGGCAGGTATATTGCCGGGGTTGCTGTTTTGGCATCTGGTTTATCCTTTCCGTAAAACGGAAAGAAACAAGCGGTTGACGCTCTTTTTTGCGGGTTCTACGCTGGTAGTAGTCGGATTTTTTGTTTTTCTGATAATTGCCCATTCTTTTTCCGATATGTAAAAAAGGGCAATTTGGAATTTACGCTATCGAGGTTAGATGGACACATTTCCATCATGGAAATCATTTGCAATGATTGGATTTTTTCTGGATTGCTTCGGCTTCGCCTCGCAATGACGGAGGCGAGTTGCATCTTCTCGATAGACAATCAAAAAAACACCCTAAATGTGGTATTACAGCAATAAAAGTCCCACTGTGCCTTTGCACCGTTTTCAGGTAGCGACCCTGAAGTTCCCGATAATTACCGGAAAGTGAAAAGTAATTACTTGAAGGTTTAAAGTAATTACTTGAAGATTGGAAGTAACTACTTGAAGATTTAAAGTAATTACCTGAAAGTTCAAAGTAATTACCCGAAAACTTCCGGTAATGACCGGAAAATCCTGTTAGACAACAAATTAAAGAACAAAAAACAGAGCAGTCCGGCTCTAATTATTCACCTAAAATATGTAATTGATATGAAACGCAACATGATTATTCTATTCTTTTTATTGTCTGTTTTGACGTCTGCGCAGGCGCAGGAAACACTGCCCTATAAACCGTGGCAAGAGTTCAACAACGATACACTCAAGTATCTGGAATATAATTTTAATACAAGAGGCGCCCAATACAACGGCAGGACAGTAAAGGAACTGTTCGATGATTTTGAATTGCCGGTTACATTTGTTGTCAGTCGGACGTGGCGGGACGATTATGCAACAGGTGCATCTGTATTAGTTCATCTTCATTTAGGTATACATTCCGTACAGGGAGAGGAAGACAAACCGAGTGATTTATATGATTATTATGTAAGGGTGTCTTTTGCAAATCCCCCTTTACTTGAAGATTTCATGAAAGTATTTGATCATAGAATCAGCACCAAATGGACGCCCCAAGTATACGAATTTCTAAAAGACTTGAAGCTATCGAGAACAGGTAGTAATCCTTATATCATTGAACGGCGTAAGCGAAACGCAGAAAAAACAGGTAATTGAAAAATGAAAATGTCAATAAAATTTTTATGAAAAAGAATTGCTTAGCATTTATATTCATTTTGTTATTCACCGGCAGTCTGTACAGTCAGAATGTCTATAAAGAAGCTGTGGAGAAGACAATAGGAACA
>JAIRKG010000075.1 GCA_031260235.1 Dysgonamonadaceae bacterium
TGCAGAAATCCGTTTTAGCATATATTTTAAACAATTTAACCTGAATTATGTAAGTATTAACGCTGTTTAACAGACAAGATGGCAGGATTGCCTCATCACCCCCGTCATTGCGAGCCGCGTAGCAGTGAAGCAATCCGGAAAAAAAGGAACTGACTGTAGTATAACCTTTTCCAAGGCGAGGAGCATCTCCTGCACTGAGTAGAGAGTAACTCCCTTCGGGAAGAGGGATCGCCTCCCTTCGGGAAGAGGGAGCACCTCCCTTCGGGAAGAGGGAGCATCTCCCTTCGGGAGGAGGGAGCATCTCCCTTCGGGAGGAGGGAGCGTCTCCTGCTTCGGGGAGAGAGTGTTTCCACTCTGGTAGGGAGACGACGTGACAGGGCTTTCTCTCTTGATTGTTTCGGGCAAAGCCCTCGCAATGACGTGTGGGGTAATAACGTAATGTTTCGCAACTATTTTGTATCTTTGCAGTGCACAATTAAATTTATGAAGAAACTGTTGAACATCTTATTTCCAAACCAAATAAAAGATGAGGATAAAAGAGATAAATTTGATTAAAAATAAAATAGAATCCCTGCGCAAAGAAATAGATCGCCTGAATCACAGCTATTACGCGCTTTCCAAGCCGGAAGTATCCGATTTCGAGTATGACATAAAATTGAAAGAATTGGAAGCGTTGGAAGCAGAGCACCCCGAATATTTCGACCCCAATTCTCCCACGCAAAGGGTGGGGAGCGACATAAGCAAAAACTTCGTTCAGGTAGAGCACATTTATCCGATGCTTTCCCTTTCCAATACCTATTCCGAAGAGGAAATACGGGATTTTTACATCCGAACTGAAAAATCGCTGAATGAGGATTTCGACATTGTTTGCGAACTGAAATACGACGGGACGTCTATTTCCCTGACTTACGAAAACGGAATACTTGTTCGCGCCGTTACGCGGGGTGACGGTATTCGCGGCGACGATGTAACTGCCAATGTAAGAACAATTAAAAGCATTCCGCTCAAATTGCAGGGTTCGGATTATCCGCCTCAATTTGAAATACGCGGAGAAATATTGATGCCGTGGAAAGTTTTCGACGATTTAAATAAGGAACGTGCGGAAGCGGACGAACCCTTGTTTGCTAATCCCCGAAATGCGGCTGCCGGAACATTGAAACTGCAAAATCCGGCAATTGTTTCCTCTCGCAAATTAGATTCCTATTTATATTATCTGCTGGGCGAAAACCTGTCGGTGGACGGGCATTATGAAAACCTGCAAAAAGCCAAAAGTTGGGGATTTAAGATTTCCGAGGCGATGAAAAAATGCAATACTTTGGAAGAAGTTTTTGAGTTTATCAATTATTGGGACAAGGAACGGCGCAATTTGCCGGTGGCGACCGACGGTATCGTTTTGAAAATCAATTCGGCGCGGCAACAGTTGAATCTGGGACGGACAGCCAAGTCACCGCGTTGGGCAATTGCTTACAAATTTCAGGCAGAACAGGCGGAAACCCGTCTCAATTCGGTTGATTTTCAAGTAGGACGAACAGGAAATGTTACTCCGGTGGCAAATCTTGAGCCTGTCTTACTTTCCGGAACAATCGTAAAAAGGGCATCTTTGCACAATGCAGATATTATTCGCAACTTTAGCGTTCATATCGGCGACATGTGTTACGTCGAAAAAGGCGGGGAAATCATCCCCAAAATAACGGGAGTGAACAAAGAAGCACGGTTTTTGATTGGTCAGAAAGTAGAATTTATCACGAATTGTCCGGCTTGCGGAACAAAATTAGTGCGGGAAGAAGGCGAAGCCGCCTATTATTGTCCGAACCATTTCGGTTGTGAGCCGCAAATCAAAGGGATGATAGAACACTTTGTTAGCCGTAAGGCCATGTATATCAATATCGGAGAAGAAACCGTCAATCAGTTTTACAAAGCAGGATTGATAAAAAATGCAGCCGATTTGTACGCGATAAAAGCGGAAGACATCATGAAACTGGAGCGCTGGGCGGAAAAGTCTGCCGGCAATTTCGTGGAAAGCGTCCGTAATTCGTTGCAAGTTCCTTATGAACGAACGCTTTATGCACTGGGCATTCGGTATGTAGGCGAAACGGTTGCAAAAAAACTGGCGTATGCGTTTCCGAATATTGACATTTTGATGAATGCAAGTTTTGAGAAATTGATTGCGGTAGATGAAATAGGGGAGGTGATTGCGAAAGGCTTAATTGACTATTTCTCAATTGAATCGAATCGTATATTGGTTGAAAGATTAAAGAGTTATGGTGTCCGGTTTGCTCTGGACGAAGCCGTTTTGGCAGAGAAGACAGATATTTTAAATGGATTGACATTCGTGATTTCCGGAACTTTTTTACTACATTCGCGGGATGAATACAAAGCGTTGATAGAAAAAAACGGAGGAAAAAATTCCGGATCCGTTTCTGCAAAAACCGATTACATTCTCGCCGGAGAAAATATGGGACCGGCGAAATTGGAAAAAGCCCGAAAATTGGGAATTAAAATTATTTCGGAAGAAGAATTTCTTAAAATGATATGATTAATATAAACAGCTATTTTTTAAAGAGAAAAATTAAGAATATTTTTAATAACTCGAACAGGGAAAAAGAATATCATAACTGGAAAGAGATAAAATCTATTCTTATCCTGTTTAATACCAAAGATTATTCGGACGTTGCTCCTTTCATCAGGCAACTTAAAAAAATGGACAAGAAAATTCGAGTTTGCGCTTATAAAAATAAGAACGATAAAAATAATTATTCGGACGAATTCCCTAACATTATTACTGAAAATGACACAAATATTTGGAAAAAAGATTTCATGACATTGATAATTAATTCTTTAATATCGGAGTCGTATGACCTCGCAATTAATTTGGATTTTGAAGAAAATTTATTTTTACAATACGTCCTGGTATCAATTGATTCACGGCTTAAGGTGGGATTCGGCAAAACCGATCTTCTTGTTTACGATATGGTTATTTCGTTTGCCCCACAAATGGAATCCGATGGAATTATCACTATTGGGGAGTTATGCAAACAATTGATTCATTATTTGTCAACGATTTCTTCGGGTAATGTTCAAAATAAAAAATTAGCAAATGAGACGCATTAATCTCAAAGGAATGGGGGTCGCTTTGATCACCCCTTTCAAGACAAACGGCGATGTTGATTTTCAAGCCTTGTCGCGTATAGTGGACTATCAGCTGCAAAACGGCACGGATTATCTTGCCGTTTTAGGCACGTCGGCAGAAACGCCCACTCTAACTTCCAATGAACAAAAAGAAATTACACAATTGGTTATTGAGCAGGTAAACGGAAAGATTCCCATTGTACTGGGCGTTGGCGGTAACAACACACACGCGGTCGCCGAACGATTGAAGAATGACGATTTTTCAGGTATTGACGCTATCCTGTCAGTTGTTCCTTATTATAATAAACCTTCACAGGAAGGAATTTATCAGCATTACAAACAAATTGCCGATTCGACCTCTTTGCCGGTTGTTTTGTATAATGTTCCCGGTCGCACAGGTGTTAATATGTCGGCGGAAACAACTTTGCGACTGGCTCATGATTGCGAAAATATAGCAGGTGTGAAAGAAGCTTCCGGAAATATAATGCAAATCGGCGCCATTATCAAAAACAAGCCGCATGATTTTCAAGTGATTTCGGGCGACGACAGTATTGCATTTCCGTTGATTACGCTTGGTGCTGTCGGGGTTATTTCCGTGATTGGCAATGCTTTTCCGAAAGAATTTAGCCGGATAGTGCGCTTGGCTTTATCCGGCGATTATGCGAATGCATTGCATATTCATCATAAATTTACGGAATTGTTTGAATTATTGTTTGTTGATGGCAATCCCGCCGGTGTGAAAAGCATTTTACACATAATGGGCTATATTGAAAATTCGCTCCGATTGCCGTTGCTTCCGACTCGTATCACCACTTATGAAAAAATTAAGGCTATTTTGCAGGAATTAAACATCAAGTGTTGATTTTACCGATTTTTTTTGAAATTAAGCAAAAAAATATAACTTTGCACCTGCAAAATAAGAAAGCCCGGATGGCGGAATTGGTAGACGCGCTAGTTTCAGGGACTAGTGTCCGCAAGGATGTGCAGGTTCGAGTCCTGTTCCGGGTACAAAGAGAAAATGCTACAAAACATTCCGATTAATCCCTTTCCAAATCATCAATTACATTTTCAGTAACCATTCAGCTATAACAAGCAACACAATTCAAAGCTTTCAACATTGGAGTGAAAAACCGCTTAGGCTTAGTGCAGAAAGTTGCGCAGGCTTAGAAAGGAATAAAAGTTTATTTAATTACTTCAACCATTCATCAAACCAGCGGAAAAACTCACGTTGGAAGAGAATCCCGTTCTGCGGCTGCAAAATCCAGTGGTTTTCGTTTGGGAAGACTATCATCCGCGAAGGAATTCCACGCAGTTGCGCCGCATTAAAAACCATCATTCCCTGTGACGCCAGAATCCGGTAGTCCAATTCTCCGCAACTGACGGCGATTGGCGTATCCCATTTATCCACAAACCGGTGCGGCGAATTGGCATAACTGTTCCGCACCGTTTTATTGGATTTGTCCCAGAACGCGCCTCCCAAATCCCAGTTGGGAAACCATATCTCGTCGGTTTCCAAATACATGGCTTCCAGATTAAAAATTCCGGCATGTGCCCAAAAAGCTTTGAAACGTTTATCGTGATGTCCCGCCAGCCAATAGACCGAAAAACCGCCGTAGCTTGCGCCCGTACATCCCAAGCGGGTTTCATCAACGTATGGTTCTTTTGCCAAAGCGTCTATTGCCGAAAGGTAATCCTTCATGTTTTGTCCCCCATAGTCGCCGCTGATTTGTTCGTTCCACGCCTGTCCGAATCCCGGAAGTCCCCTTCGGTTGGGCGCAACGATGATATAATCGTGAGCCGCCATCATTTGAAAGTTCCAGCGTAACGACCAGAACTGACCTACCATATTCTGGGGACCTCCCTCGCAGAATAGCAGCGCCGGATATTTCCTGTTCGTATCAAAATCGGGAGGATAGATAACCCAAACCAGCATGTTTTGGTTGTCGGTGGTTTTTATCCAGCGCGGCTCCACTTGTCCCATCGTGATTTGAGAAAGAATATCGGCGTTTTCTTGAGAAACATTTATACCCTCCGCCCCCTCGATAAGAGGCATAACATAAACTTCACTCGGAGCAGACATGGATTGCCGCAACCCAACCAAATATCCGCCTGCACAAGCCAATGAAATGAAATCGTGCTGCCCGTGCGTAATTTGCCGGATATCCTTATTTGAATCAGGTATGCCGACACTGAAAATCTGAACGGTTCCCTGTATGCTGCAAAGCGTATAAATCTCCGATGAGGCGTCGTTCCAACAAAAATCGTCGGTATTGTAATCAAAAAACTCGGTCGGGTAATATTTTTCTCCCGTAGCCAAGTCTACGACAAAAAGGCGGTTTTTGTCCGATTCGTAACCGTCGCGTTCCATGCTTTGCCAGGCAAGATATTTCCCGTCGGGCGAAAATTTCGGGTTCATGTCGTAGCCCATCATGCCTTCCGTCATGTTGGCTGTTTCTTTAGTTTCCGTATTATAGAAATAAATGTCCGAATTGGTGGACACTGCATATTCTTTTCCGGTCTTTTTACGGGAAGTGTAAGCGACAATCTTGCTGTCGGGCGACCAGTCCAGTTGTTCAATGCCGCCGAAAGGTTTCATCGGCGCTTCAAAAGGTTCGCCGTCCATAATATCAACGATATTGGACAAACTTTTGCCGTCATAATCGGCAATGAACGGATGAGGAATGGTTTCCACCCATTCGTCCCAATGTTTATACATCAGGTTGTCGATAATCCTTCCGCTGGTTTTATCCAAGTCGGGATATTTATCGACGCTCTTTTCAAACGCTTTTACCTGACTGATAAACAGTATTTTTTTTCCGTCAGGCGAATATTGAAAGCCTTCGACTCCTTTTTCGTAGCGGCTGATTTGCGTGCGCTCACTCCCGTCGGGATTCATTTCCCATATTTGAGAATCATACAGGAAAGCGATTTTCCGACCGTTTTTAATCCATTGAGGTTCGCTTTCGCTTTTGGGTGAAAACGTAATTTGCTTTTTACCGCTACCGTCTGTTCCAACGGTAAACAACTCTTTGTTACGCTTGTTCAAAGCAATGTCGGTATAAGCCACCGCATACACAATCGTTTTCCCGTCCGGCGAAACGGACGGACTGCCCACCTGCCCCAGCGTTTGGAGAATTTCAGCCGACAAGCGTCTGTCTTTAACTTCTATCGGTTTTTTCCCGATAATAACATCCGAAGAAGCGTCGGATGCTCCTTCTTTCAGATTACAAGATGGTAGAACTGCTGCAAGTATCATAACGAATATTGTCTTTTTCATATTTATTTGTTTTCGGAATTATTCCATAGAATATTGTTTGTATTCCCGTTACAAAGATACAAGTTATTTTGATATACTCTGAAATCCGGAAAACCCACAGGCGTCATTCCCCATCTTTAAAAGAAAGTTCTTTATCTTAAAGGAATGTTCCTTTTGCCGTAAGGAATGTTCCTTTTGCCGTAAGGAATGTTCCTTTTGCCGTAAGGAATGTTCCTTTTGTCGTAAGGAATGTTCCTTATCTTTAAAAGAAGGTTCTTTTATCTTAAAAGAATGTTTCTTTATGGATTGCTTCGGGCGAAGCCTTCGCAAATCCACCCCTCCACCGAAGCATCGCTCGGCATCCGCCAGTCGCCTCGCGGAGAGAGATTGACAGACCCGACTTTCGGACCGTCGGGAATACAGCTACGCTTGAACTGCTGACTGAAAAACCGGCTGTAGAAAACATTCATCCATTTCAAAATCGCATCGTTAGTATATGCGTTGCGAAACGCTTGCCGAGCCAAAAACGCAATTTTCGCAGGACTGAATCCGTAACGCAAGGTATAAAACAGGAAAAAATCGTGCAATTCGTAAGGACCGACCACGTCTTCGGTAAACTGGGTCATTTGTCCTTTCGCGTCGGCGGGAAGCAGTTCGGGACTGATCGGGGTTTCAAGGATATCAAGCAAAGTTGCGCGGGTGGAATCGTCCATCTGATTGTCCGCCACCCATCTGACCAAATGGCGAACGAGGGTTTTCGGAATACCGCTATTCACGGCATACATCGAAATATGATCGCCGTTGTAGGTTGTCCAACCCAGTGCCAATTCCGACAAATCGCCGGTTCCGACTACCAGTCCGTTTGTTTGATTGGCAATATCCATCAAGATTTGCGTGCGTTCGCGAGCCTGAATATTTTCGTAAGTTACGTCGTGGATGGACGGGTCATGCCCAATGTCTCTGAAATGTTGTTCGCAGGCAGCGGTAATACTGATTTCCTGCGCCGTAATGCCCAAAACGTCCATCAAATGAAGCGCGTTCATGCAGGTGCGGTTCGTCGTTCCAAAGCCGGGCATCGTTATTCCATGAATCGTTTTGCGAGGAAAGCCTAATTTATCGACGGTTTTCACGCAAACTTGCAATGCCAGCGTGGAATCCAGACCGCCGGATATGCCGATTACCAGAGACTTTACGCCGGTATGAACCATCCGTTTGGCTAATCCGGATACCTGGATTGAGAAAATTTCCCCGCAACTTTCATTATAGTTTTCGGTTGCCGGAATAAAAGGCGCAGGATTAACCGCGCGGTATAATTCCGAATAACGGGATTTGGTTTTTTCTTCCTTACAGATAATGATTTCCCTGTAATTATCGGGTGCGGGACGGCTGATGAAAGTCGTGTTTTTCTTTCTTTCGGCGTTCAACAGTTCGAGGTCTATTTCGTTGATAATTAACTGTTCGTCGAATTGAAACCGTTTGGATTCCGCGAGCAACCGGCCGTTTTCGTAAATATAGGCATTGCCGGAATAAACCAAATCGGTCGATGATTCCCCAAAGCCTGCCGCCGCATAAATATATGCCGCATGGCAACGGGCAGATTGCTGACAAATCAAAGATTTAACGTAATGCTGTTTCCCTGTCAGTTCGTCGCTTGCCGAAAGATTGAAAAGCGCCTGAGCGCCTGCCGTCGCATGGTAAGAACTCGGCGGAATGACCGACCAAACATCTTCGCAGATTTCGACGGCAAATTTTGCGCCGTCGAAATTGAACAGTAAATTGGCGCCAAAAGGGGCTGTATCACCGGCATAGTTGACGTCGATAGCGGGAATATCCAAACGGTAAGGCTCGAACCAGCGTTTTTCGTAAAACTCCGAATAATTGGGGAGATAGACTTTCGGCACAATGCCGCAAATTTTGCCTTTCCGGCAAACGACGGCGCAATTGTAGAGCTTGGAATTGAGTTCGACCGGAGCGCCGACAATGAAAGTGATCGGAGACCATTTTTCCGATTCTTTTTTCAAATGTTCCACCGCTTTTTCGGCTTCCTGCGTCAAGGTTTCCTGAAAAAACAGATCGGCACAGGTATAAGCCGTAACAGACAATTCGGGAAAGCAGACGATTTCGACTTGGCTGTCGATGGCTTTCCTGATTAAGTTTTCGATTTGCTTGATGTTGAAACGGCAGTTTGCCACCTTGACTTGCGGGATTGCTGCTGCAACGCGATAAAATCCATGATCGAGTGTATTCATTTGATTGACAGTTGATTTTTAACCGGATTAGCATACATTTCCAATATTTTTTCCGTCAGGAAAGGAATATCTTTGTTCGGCAGGTCAATTTTTTCCAATTGTTTTTGCAGGTAATTATCAAATATTTTTTCATCGCCGGAAGTATATTTTTCCCTGAAAAAACCTTGTCCCCACAGGCGGCTATATGCGATATAATTCACCGGATAGAATTGGTAATTCACAAAAATTTCACGATCAATTAATTGGGAGATTTGTGGTGCTAATTTATTTCTGTTCAAACTTTTGTCCAACTTTTCCAATTGGGGATTAATGGGTTTTCCGACCCTGAAACAGATGTTTCCATTAAATCCGAATAGACCCGTTTGCATGTTTATCAAATCGTCGCTGCGCAATTTCACAAAATCAGGATTGTCTCTTTTTTGTTGAAACTCCCTGGCTTTCAAGTAATCGCAAGGGTCGTATTCATACGACAGCGAAACGGGAGTAATATTCAGTTCACGAATATTTTCCAAAAAATCTTTATCGCCACCCATCGCCAGCATTTTCAAAAGGCTGTCCTGCGTGCGGTCGTTGGAATCTTTGGCGCGTCCTTCCCGCTGGGCAATCCAGATTGATTTTTTCTCGCTTTTGAAGGCAAGATGAATGTATTGCGAAAGCGTCTGCGAAGCCTCAAGCATTTGCCGGCCTGAAATGCCCCGCTTGACGATAAAACTTTTGTTCAGCCTGACCAGATCTTCTATCCAGGACGAAAGCATCAGGTTGTCGCCGATGGCTATTTCCGGCGTGGCAAAACCGTTATTCATCAGCAGAATACTTAAAATAGAGGCGTCGAGAATAATATCGCGGTGGTTGGAAATATACAAATGGGGCGAGTTCCGCGAAATATTTTCAAAACCTGCGCCGGTCAGGCTCGTCGTTTTTTTGTCAATCAGCGTAATCACCACCGAGTTGATGATTTCAATCTGAATATCATCGACATTCTCGACATGCGAGATTCGAGATTTGAACGTTTCCCATTCGATTTCGGGGAAAAATTTAGTCGTATATTCCCGAAGTCGGGGATTTTCAAAAAGGCGTTTAATAATGGATGCCACTTCGCTGTCGTTGTAGGGACGAATATCGTCAAACGCAGGGTTTGTTTCCATAATTAAAATAGTTTACAATTATTATTCTCAATTATTTCAGTCATTACCTCCCGAATGTCTAAACCGGCGGCTCTCACTTGCTGCGGAATAAAACTTGCCGCCGTCATGCCCGGCGTTGTGTTTACTTCCAACAGGTGAATTTCGCCTTGCGGGGAAATAATATAATCGACCCTGATAATTCCTTTGGCGTCCAGGAAATCATAAATATTTACCGTCAAAGACTTGACTTTTTCGGTTAATGCGGGAGAAATGCGTGCAGGGGTAATTTCCGACGATTGTCCGTTGTATTTAGCGTCGAAATCGAAAAATTCGTTTGTAGTAACGACTTCCGTAAGCGGAAAAACGGTCATCTTATCTCCAGCCCTGTAGCAGCCGCAAGTGATCTCTATGCCCGGCATAAAACTTTCTATCAAAACTTCATCCCCTTCCGCAAAGGCGAGGTTGACAGCCGTTTGCAACTGTTCGGCGGAATTTACTTTTGTAATGCCGAAACTCGACCCGCCATCGTTTGGTTTCACGAAAACGGGCAATTTGAGTTCGGAAATAATGTTTCTACCATCCCAAGCATCCTGTTTGCGGAGCAAAATGCAGGGAGCGGATTTTATTCCGAAACGTTGTAAATACATCTTACAAAAATATTTGTTGAAAGTCAGGGAAGCGGCAAGAACGCCGCAGCAGGAATAGGGAATTCCAAGCATGTCGAAATAGCCTTGCAGCAATCCGTTTTCGCCCGGCGTTCCGTGAATGGTGATATAGGCAAAATCGAATTTCGTCCTGCCGCCGTTTTTCATAAAACTGAAATCGTTTTTGTCAATCGGCGATTCTTTGCTGTCCGGAAACCGGACAACCCATTTTTCTTTAGTTATCAATACGATATAAGTTACATATCGTTCGGGATCGATAAAAGACTGTATCCCCTGTGCGCTTTTTATCGAAACGACTGTTTCGGACGAATAGCCGCCGGCTATGATTGCGATTGTTTTTCTTTCCTGTTTCTTTTGCATAATAGTATATAAACTAATTATGAATACTCACTTAGAAATTTAGAATTAAAAAAGTATTTCATAAAATCCCTGTTAGTGATTTAAATTTCCCAATCAATCTTTCCATATCTTCCGGCAAAGAACTTTCAAAAAACATTTCCTTCCCGGTTTTCGGATGCACAAACCCCAGTGTTTGCGCATGTAAAGCCTGACGCGGGCAAATTTCAAAGCAATTTTGTATAAACTGTTTATATTTCGCTGTATGATTGCCTTTCAGGATTTCGTGTCCGCCATATCGTTCGTCGTTAAACAGCGTATGTCCGATGTGTTTCAGATGCACTCTGATTTGGTGCGTCCGGCCGGTTTCCAGCTGACATTCAATCAGAGTAACATATCCGAATCTTTCCAAAACGCGGTAACGGGTAACGGCATTCCGTCCGCCTGCCCCGTCTGTAAACACCATCATCAACATTTTATCTTTGGGATTCCGCCCGATATTTCCTTCAATCCTGCCTTCGTCTGCTTTTACGTTCCCCCAAACCAGCGCCAGATATTTCCGGAGAGTGGTTTTTCGGAAAAATTGCAGGCTTAAATGCGTTTTCGACTCCGGATTTTTGGCGACGACCAGCAACCCCGACGTGTCCTTGTCGATCCGGTGAACCAGTCCCAAACGTGGGTCTTGTTCCGTCATTTCCACGAAAGCGGAAATCCCACGCATCTCCTGCATATACCATGCAATGGCGTTCAACATTGTTCCCGTATAATTTCCATGCCCGGGATGAACAACCAATCCCGGCGGCTTGTCTATCACCATTACGTCTCCGTCTTCATAAACAATACGGAGGGGAATATTTTCGGGAATAATCTCTAATTCCCGCCGCGGATGGTCCATAACCACCGTAACGACGTCGTCGGGTTTAACTTTATAACCGGATTTAACGGGCTTTCCATTGGCAAGGATACATCCTGCGCCGGCAGCCAGTTGAATACGGTTTCTTGATACGTGCTCAATTCTATCGACCAGGAATTTATCGACGCGCAGGAGGCTCTGTCCACTGTCGGCAACAAACCGGAAATGTTCATAAAACGCATCTTCTTCCATCAATCCCTTAATTCATAATTTCTATTGAATCTTGCGGGTTTACGCCTCTTCCCGAACCGACCAGAAGCGTCAAAACAGCATTTACCGGAACGGGTTCGTTGATTTGCAGCTCCTGCCCCTGATATTCCACGCCGACAACCAAATCGCGGAAATACCCTTTCACCTGCCTGGTTTCTATTCTTTCAAAGCCCAGCGTCCGCAACATTGCCGTCGCTTGCCGGTAGGACACGTCCCTCACGTCGGGGATAACCGTCGTTCCAGCCGAAGAAGCATTGAGCCGGAAATAAACCGTCCGTCCCTTTTTTACCCTGGAGCCTGCCGGAGGGAGCGTTTGGATAATTGTTCCGGGGGTAAGTTTCTTGTTATAAGAAGAATCTATCACTTGATAGGTCAATTCCAGCGCATCAAAAAACGATTGGGCGACTTCCGGCTTCATGGATTTCACATCCGGTATTTCAACCGATTCGCCGTGTCGGGTATAAGTATTCAGCCACTTTGAAATGCCGAAAGCCAGTCCTGCAGAAAATAAAATTACAAGCAGTAGATTCCTTATAATAACGTTCTTAAAAAAAAATCCTATTCCCATTGAGTAGTCAATTTTATAAGTATGTATGCAAAATGAGATGACGCAAAAAGGGAATAAACTTTTGATTTATTCCCCTTTCGCATTGCAAAAACAGGCGGGTTACCCGTTATATTCATCGGAAACCGACAATTTTTTTCTTCCCTTAGCCCTGCGGGACGCCAATACCCTGCGGCCGTTTGCGGATTCCATTCTGTTCCGGAATCCGTGTTTGTTCTTTCTTTTCCTGTTGGAAGGTTGAAATGTTTGCTTCATAAATTGTATATTGATTGTTTGTTTTTCGTACTGTCTGGCTGCAAAGGTAAAATAATTTTTATTATTTCCTTCGCTGCAGGCAATATTTCTTTCCGTAAATATCGTTTTCCTTATTTAATCTAAATTTATTTTTATTATCTTTGCCATCAATAAAGGGAAATTTTTCCATTTTACGATAAAATAACAGGTATGTATGTTGTGCAAACACAAAAAAGATAAATCTCATGAATAAGAAAACCTTTTGGCTAATGACGGTCGTTTGCCTGTCGAATTTTTCACAGGCGCAGACGAATTTGGGAAATTGCGGCGACGTTGGCGACGGGGCGAATGTTCAATGGTCGATTCAAAATGATACATTGATTGTTTCCGGAAGTGGAGGGATGAAGAATTATGAGTCTACTTATCTGATTTACGGTGGAAGTGAATCGTACTCTACGAATGCTCCCTGGTTTGAAGAGTACAACAATTCCATTACAACGGTTGTGATTCAACCGGGCGTAACAAATATCGGAGACGCAGCTTTTGCAGGATTAAGCAAGCTGCAATCCGTTTCCATTCCCAATAGCGTAACTTCTCTTGGAGAATTTGCTTTTGCAAGGACTGCCATATCATCCATTAGCCTTTCCCATATAACAAATATCGGATGGGGCGCTTTTCAAAAATGTAACGACATACGGTATATTACCATACTCAATCCGGAACCACCCACGATACCACCCGATGATGAAGTTGTTGAGATGGGTTACCCCGGCGGCCTATCCTTCATATTCACCCCCTACGAAGAAGTCCCAGACGACATCACAATTTACGTTCCCGCCGAAGCTGTAGAAACTTACGAAGCTGACACGATTTGGGGTTTGGGTTCCGTCGAGATAGGGGCTATCATTTTCACACTTACCCTCAATAAAAATGAAGTTGAGTTGTATATTGGCAGCAGCGAAACGCTGACGGCTACCGTTTCGCCGGATAATGCTACCAACCAAAGCATCAACTGGAGTAGCAACGACGAATCGGTTGCCACGGTAAATGATGATGGTTTGGTATATGCCGTCAGCGTTGGCATGGCGTGGATTACGGCTACGTCGATTGAGAATAGCGGGATAATAGCGGATTCCTGTTTGGTAACGGTATCGAAGAAGCCGCAAAGCATCACCGGTTTCAACGTTAATCCAAAAACTTACGGCGATCCGGCATTTGTGCTTACGGCAAGCAGCAGTTCGGGTTTGCCGGTTAGCTACGCAATCGCCTATCCTCCTGAGGGTGAACCTCCCGTAGCGGAACTTTCCGGCGAGCATAACAGCACGGTTACGATACGCAACGCGGGTCGTATTATTATCTTCGCCCATCAGGACGGCGACAGCGACAATGCAGCCGCAATGGTGGTTTCCGCAATGCTGATTGTGAATAAAGCCACTTTGACCGTCACGCCCAACAGCGGACAGCACAAAACATACGGCGACGTCAACCCTGAGTTTACCTATCAAGTTTCAGACTGGAAATACGAAGATGCTGCCAATGCAACAGGTATTCTCTCCGGCTCCCTGAGCCGCGACGAAGGAGAAAACGTCGGGATGTACAACTTTACGCAAGGCAATCTTAGCGCCGGCAACAATTACGATATTGTTATCGCTTCGGACGTGAAGTTCACAATCGACAAAGCCACTTTGACCGTCACGCCCGACGCCGAACAGCACAAAACCTACGGCGAAGACGACCCTGAGTTTACCTGTCAAGTTTCAGGCTGGAAATACGAAGATGCT
>JAIRKG010000148.1 GCA_031260235.1 Dysgonamonadaceae bacterium
GAAAAGTTCGCTAAGGAGTTTCCTGATTTGATGTATCCGGCGATTGAAACGGCTTTTACCGAGCATATCTGGCATCAGTCCTGTAGAGCGGACAAAGCAAAGGGATTTTTCAATATTTCCTGCAAAATATCCGGCGGCAAGCAATACGACAGTGATGATTTCCGCGTCGGTCGTTTTTACGACTTTCCGGCTCTTTATGTTTCATAGATTTCAATATATCGTCAAAAACCACATATATTGCAACGGTTTTATTAACCATTGTCAATTTGTTTTATTGGGTTCTAAGCACTCCAAATATAACTTGTTGACCTTTTTATTGCAATAATTTATAGATAGCAACTTAAATTAATTATTTAAATAAAACTTATGACAGCACAAATTGGAGAAAGATTGTATTACGAGGGAATAGTGTACACAATGGCAACCGATCCATTCTATCAATTCCTTAAAAATAACGAAGTTGAACGAAAGCAATATGGTAGATGTTCAGCTTGTTGGCGAGGCTATCTTGGACAGTGGAAAATCGAGAATGACAAACTGTATCTGATTGGATTGCATGAGTTTGGCGAAACAAGTCAGAATACTCTAATGACCAGAATATTTCCGAATCAACAAGAAGTTTTTGCCGATTGGTTTTCAGGGGAAATCAGGATACCACGAGGAGAAATGTTGAAATACGTCCACGCGGGCTATTCCTCTCTTTTCAAGCGAGTGTTCTGACAGATAAGCGGATTGTCGATAATGCAGGAAAAGGTTTGCCCGAACAGCCTTGAAAGCCCGGCGCTATGTCGCCCGCTGCTTTGCCACATCGAGCGACACAAGTACATCAAACGAAGCCGCGTTGAAGCCATTGGCAGGGAGTATTTTCTGCAGATAAAGGCACACAACCAGCCCGCTTATTTTGTGAACTTCGCCGGACTTAACGGCGTGCTTTAACCGGGAGAACGGAACTGAGCGCAAAAACGCTTCGAGAAGTCTATTGCATGTATGGCGTGCCGGACTTGGAACACCAACAGGAAACGGAAGAGAAACCGCAACCGGAAGTCCGCAAGGAAAATTTCCCCTACATGTTTTCGGAGGTCGAGATGCACGAGATTTTGCAGGCGGCTGTCCACCAGCCATACAACAGTGCCAATTTGCTTGACTTGCTGTTGAATGGCAAAAAGAAAAGAGGTTGAATAACGCAAATTGTTTTCTGATTTTTACCCGCGAAACCAGCGCGGTGCATAACTTGCGCCGTTTTTTGTGTAAATATTCAGTAGAATAAAGCATATATTAATATATTATTGTTGTCGCACAAGATTGTCCGGTTGCCCCCCCGTAATAATCAACCCTTTCTTTGGCGCAGGCACAACAGGACTTGTTGCCCAACAGCACGGCCGGAATTATATCGGTATTGAATTAAATGCTGCGTATGTAGAGATTGCCAAAGAGCGACTCGAAAAATCTAAAAAGGCAGTTTTGTGATTTTTTTTTACGCATTTCATTTTTCCAAATAAGCGCTTTTGATTTTTCGGGATTAATAATTCTTTATGATTGTAGGGTAACCAGTCCGGGTGTGCTGCCATAATTTCTTTTTTATATCTATAAATATATTTGAATAAAAATAAGTTTTAGACGACTAAAAATGAATTTATGAACGCAAATTGGGCGATTGTTTCTCCTGATTGCGGAGGGGAGAAGCAATAACGGGGATGGGGCTTTTTCGTCATTATAAGCCGCGAAGCGGCGAAATAATATATAAAAAGAAAACTTTATTATAAGGGCGAAGCCCGAAACAAAAAAGAGAAATGGATTGCTTCGCTTCGCTCGTAATGACGGCGGCGTTTTTTTGCAAGTGCGCTCAAAAAAGGCTATCCGACAAATTGTGGACAGCCTTTACTTTATCCTATGTACTTTTGCTCGTTTTACGACAGGGAGAGTGTAGTGTCATCTTCTGTCTTCCCAAAGACCAATTTTTCTTCACGCGCTAACCAGCCTATGGCTGCGTAAATCTCTTTTTCGGTCAGTTTGGTCAACTTCTTCACGTCTTTAATACCTTTAGAGCCTTGTTCGTCAAGCACTTTCCAAATAAGGCCTGCGTCTGTTCCGATTTTTTCTTTCATTTTTTCTTAATTTTTGAATTTGAAAATATGTAATTTAACATTGTTATTCTTTCAACGATTCATAAAGTTTTTCCATCTTTTCATATTTTGTGTCTCCCAAAGCATAATAAATCTGAACCAAAGCCCAAACCGTACTTGAATTTTTAGGCTCTATTTCATGCGCTTTTTCAAAGTAAGGCAGGGCTTCTTTGAAAAAATCCAGCGCCTTTTGAGACTCAATTTTAGATTGAACAAGGTCTTTTATTTGATCTGCTTCACCCCGTTTTTCAACGCCTAAATTGAAATAAACGCGACCGAGATGCGTAAGAAATTCGGCACTGTCTGGTTTCAATTCTATTGATTTTTCCATGTTCTTGATGGCTGCATCAATATTCTTGTCGCCTTCATAAACCTGACCTAAAACGTCATACAATTGTGCATTGTCCGGATTGTTGGCAATAGCGGCATCCAAATAACCAATGGCTTCGTTGGTTTTTCCTTTACTGATACTTTGATTAATCAAATTCAACAGAAAATAATCTTCTGCCGGAAATTTCTTAAATCCTTCGGTGATTGTTTTTTCAAAACTGGCCGAATCTTTTATTTGCATGTATTCACCGGCAAGCGCACGATAAATATCCACTTCATTGACCCCGCCGTCTTTAATCTCTTCAAAAATCTCAATGGCAGCCTGATGATTAGGAATAAATACTGCGGAAAGACCGGCATAGTATCGGATTTGATTTTCGATGCTATCCGGCGCCGGCCATTTTTCATCCTTAAAAAGTTCCATTTTCCGGAAATCGCCATACAGTCTGAAATTTTTATAAGCCCTTTCATAATCCCTGTTGTTGTAATAATAAATCCCCGCATTGGAATAAAAAGGACGGTTGGTCAGCATGATCGACTTGATGTCTTTCGTATATTTGAGTTTCACTTTCCCTTTTTCATTGGGACGCGCATCATACTCCATAGATTTTTCAAAGTAAGGTAAAATTGCATCCAAAGCGGCATACATTACTGCTTCATCTGGCTGCTTACCAAGCATTTCGTTTGTCCGTTCCAAATCAAACTGTTTGTTTTCGATAGAGCCTGCCACATACCAGGTTTCCGCCATTTCTGCCGATTCCGGATTGGTCAAAGCATCTTTAATGATTGCACGCGCCTCCGCAATGTTGGGCGTTGTTCCTTTAATTTCATTAGCCGCAGCTTTTACTGCTTTTTTCTGCCCAAAAGTGATACTTGCCGCAAGAAGAAAAAACACTGCTGTAAAGACTATTTTTTTCATAAACGAATTATTTAAAAGACTATTATTCCGACAACAAAGTTATAAATTATTCGTTAATATCATTCCTTTTCGTATCATTTTTTACATTATTTTTTACTGTTCCCGGATTTTCATCGTTTTTTTCATCAACAATATCCATTTCCGACTCGGAAATGACCTTGCAAACCGAAGCAATTTCATCGTTGCGTTTCTCAAGATTAATCAACCGGACGCCTTGCGTAGCTCGCCCGATTACGTTCACTGCGGAAACATTCAAACGGATGGCGATTCCGGATTTATTGATAATCATCAAATCGTTTTCATCAACAACGTTCTTAATACCTACCAAAACGCCTGTTTTTTCGGTAATATTCAACGTTTTAACGCCTTTCCCTCCACGGTTGGTGATGCGGTAATCGTCTATTTTGGAACGCTTGCCGTATCCCTGTTCGGAAACAGCCAGAATTGTTTCTTTTTCAATGTCTTTCATACAAATCATACCTATCACCTCATCGGCTTTCGCATCCAAAGTCATCCCTTTCACACCTGCAGCCGTCCGCCCCATGCAACGCACCGTTTTTTCGTGGAAACGAAGTGCACGGCCTCTGCGGCTGGCGATAATGATTTCGTTGTTGCCGTTGGTCATTCTTACAGATATCACCTCGTCGCCATCGCGCAGAACAATGGCGTTCACACCGTTTTGGCGCGGACGGGAATAGGCTTCCAGCATGGTTTTCTTGATAATGCCCTTTTTCGTACAGAAAAGCAGGTAATGAGATTTGACAAAATCGCTGTCGTTCAGCCATTTCACACGGATAAAAGCATTTACTCTGTCGTCTGCTTCAATATTCAGCAAATTTTGGATTGCACGTCCTTTCGAAGTTTTTGTGCCTTCCGGTATGTCGTAAACTTTCAGCCAATAGCAACGTCCCTTTTGCGTAAACAGCAACATTGTTGCGTGCATATTTGCCGGATAAATGTATTCTACAAAATCTTCGTCGCGGGTTTCGGAGCCTTTGGCTCCTACACCGCCGCGATTTTGGGAGCGAAATTCCGCCAGAGGTGTGCGTTTGATGTAGCCCCAATGCGAAATCGTGATAATCATTTCTTCGTCGGCATAAAAATCTTCCGGATTGAAATCTTCCGTAGCATAAACGATGTCGGTTTTCCGGTTATCGCCATATTTGTCCCGAATTTCGATCATCTCTTCCTTTATAATATTCATTAGATGATCTTTGTTTGCCAAAATATCTTTCAGGTCAGCAATCAGTTTCAAAACCTCGTCATATTCGGCGTGCAACTTGTTTTGTTCCAATCCGGTTAATTGACGCAGACGCATTTCGACGATAGCCCGCGACTGGATTTCCGTCAATCCGAAACGTTCCATCAAACGTTCGATTGCTTCGTTTGGACTTTGGGAGGAACGGATAATAGCAATTACTTCGTCAATATTGTCGGAAGCAATAATCAAACCTTCCAAGATATGCGCTCTTTCTTCAGCTTTCCGTAAATCATACAAGGTACGGCGGGTTACTACATCTACGCGGTGATCGACGAAATATTTGACCAAATCTTTCAGATTCAAAATTCTCGGACGGCCGTTGACCAAAGCGACATTATTCACACTGAAAGAAGATTGCAGTGCGGTCAGTTTGTAGAGTTTGTTCAGCACCACGCTCGAATTGCCGTCTTTCTTGATATCCACAACAATACGCATCCCTTCGCGGTCGGATTCATCGTTCACATTCGATATGCCTTCGATTTTTTTATCTCCCACCAAATCCGCAATATGCTTAATTAATTCCGCCTTATTGACAAGGTATGGAATTTCCGTAACGATAATCTTTTCTCTGCCGTCTTTGAGTTCGATCTCTGCTTTTCCGCGCAAAATCACGCGTCCGCGTCCGGTTTCAAAAGCGTCGCGAACGCCGGAATATCCATAAATAGAAGCACCCGTCGGAAAATCCGGTGCTTTAATATATTCCATTAAATTAGACACTTCGACTTGTCCACGAGCGTCAATATAAGCCAAAATGGCGTTGATACATTCCGTCAGATTATGGGGCGGCATATTGGTTGCCATCCCGACGGCAATACCCGACGAGCCGTTGATTAGCAGGTTCGGTATTCGTGTTGGAAGAACGGTCGGTTCCTTACTTTTGTCGTCGTAAGTCAATTGAAAATCGACGGTTTCCTTGTCGATATCCTGCAACATTTCTTCGGCTAACCGGCTCATACGAGCTTCCGTATAACGCATGGCGGCGGGAGAATCGCCGTCTACAGAGCCGTAATTGCCCTGTCCGTCAACCAGTAAATAGCGCATCGACCAGGGTTGCGCCATACGCACCATCGTATTGTAAACCGAAGAATCGCCGTGCGGATGATATTTCCCTAACACATCTCCCACAATACGCGCGGATTTTTTATACGGCTTGTCGGAATTGCTTCCGATTTCATTCATACCATATAAAACCCGTCTATGAACGGGCTTAAGTCCGTCTCTCACATCGGGCAAAGCCCTGGATATAATCACTGACATCGAATAGTCGATGTAAGCCGATTTCATTTGATCTTCAATGTCAATTTTAATTATTCTGTCTTTATTATCAGTCATTATGTATTTATTTTAATTAATGTTACAGATTAGTTTGATTTCTGAAAAATCGCGCTAAGGTACGGCTTTTTCTCCATAAGCATCATTATGCACAGTCTTCACAGCCCGCCCCGAAGGATCAATCATTTTCTTAAATGCCTCGTCCCACTCCAGAGCAACCGGCGTACTGCAGGCAACCGACGGCACGGAAGGTACTGTCTTCGCCGCCGAATCGGAAGGAAATAATTCCTTGAAAATTGTCCGGTAATGATATTCTTCTTTCGACATCGGAGGATTGATTGGAAAACGCTCGGCTGCTTTGGCAAATTCTTCGTCCGAAACAAACGTCGACGCTATTTCCCGTAAAGTGTCGATCCAGTTATATCCTACGCCGTCGGAAAATTGCTCTTTTTGCCGCCAGGCGACGCTTTCCGGCAGGAAATCTTCAAATGCTTTCCGGAGAATCCATTTTTCCATCCGCCCTTTCAACCCGCTAATTTTGTCTTCGGGATTCAAACGCATGGCGACATCCATAAATTCTTTGTCCAGAAAAGGCACGCGCCCTTCTACGCCCCATGCGGCCAAAGATTTGTTGGCACGCAAACAATCATAAAGGTTTAATTTGTCTAATTTGCGGACGGTTTCCTCGTGTAAAGCTTTTGCATTCGGCGCTTTGTGGAAATAGAGATAGCCTCCGAATATTTCGTCTGCACCTTCGCCGGAGAGCACCATTTTGATACCCATCGAACGGATGACT
This sequence comes from Dysgonamonadaceae bacterium, assembly GCA_031260235.1. Classification (GTDB taxonomy): domain Bacteria; phylum Bacteroidota; class Bacteroidia; order Bacteroidales; family Azobacteroidaceae; genus Azobacteroides. The sequence continues at coordinate 6,702 of JAIRKG010000148.1, forward strand.
CTTGCCAGCAGATACATGGGCGTCGAAGCCCGCACGGTTGTTACGTCGTAGGTTTCGATATGGTAAATAACGTCGCGGATGGCGTCTAAGCCTTCCTGAATCGTGAAATGCACTTCGTGGTGAACGGTTCCTATATAATCGGCCACTTTTTGCGCGGCAGCCAAATCGGGCGAACCTTCCAAGCCTACTGCAAAAGAGTGTAATTGAGGCCACCATGCACGCCGCCGTCCATCGGATTCTACGCGGTTTGCCGCATATTTTTTCGCTACTGCCGATACAATCGACGAATCCAACCCCCCGGATAGAAGCACACCGTAAGGCACATCGGTCATCAATTGCCGCTTGACAGCCCGTTCCATAGATTCGCGCAAATTCTGAATGCTGGATTCATTGTCTTTTATATTTTCATAATTCATCCAGTCACGCGTATACCAGCGGGTCAATTTACCGCCGTCTTTGCTGTACAAATAATGTCCCGGAGGAAAAACCTCAATTTTTTCGCAATACGGCTCAAGGGATTTCAATTCGGAAGCCACATGAAAAGTACCGCTGCTGTCCCATCCTATATACAACGGAATAATGCCGATATGATCCCTGGCAATGAAATATGAATCGTTGCGCGAATCATACAAGGCAAACGCAAAAATACCATTCATATCTTCCAAAAAATTCACGCCCTTTTCCGTATATAAAGAAAGGATGACTTCACAATCGGACTTGGTTTTAAACTGATATGTTCCGGTTTGCCGATCGCGAATTTCCTGATGATTGTATATTTCGCCGTTTACAGCTAATATGATGTCGCCATATTGCGAATACAAAGGCTGTTGTCCCGACTGGGGATCAACAATAGCCAACCGTTCATGCGCCAAAATGGCTTTATCGGAGCAATAAATTCCCGACCAGTCCGGTCCCCTGTGACGGATTTTCTTTGCCATAGCCAATGCCCTTGGCCGCAATTTTTCTGCACTATCTTTCAAATCGAATATTCCTATTATTCCACACATAACTTATTGATTATTTTTTGTTTCCTTAAGTTGGGCTTGCCATCTTTCTTAAATTTGTACTATTATAATTCCCTGTGCAAAGTAACAAATATTTTTTCACATATACAATATGTGACGGTGATCGTTATCACATTTCTCAAAGCGGGTTAGTTTACGGGGGTAGAAACGAAATGTATCAAAATGAGAAGACTGCAAAAGAGTGATAATACTTTAATTTACGTGTGATTAGACATGACCGTCGTATCGGAAGTCGGCCAATGCCCATCCACGTCATTGCGAGGCGAAGCCGAAGCAATCCATGAATTACAATGACGCAGTGGGGGAGCTGGATTGCCACGCCGCTATCGCGGCTCGCAATGACGAGGTGGGGTCGCAAAGCCGCACACGTCATTGCGAGGGCAAAGCCCGAAGCAATCCGGAAAAAACTTTCATTTTCTCCGAATTCCTCTCTTTTAGCATATAATTATACTCTTTTTGTATATAATTCCTCTCTTTTAGCGAGGATTTCCTCTCTTTTAGTGAGGATTTCCTCTCTTTTAGTGAGGATTTCCTCGCTTTTAGTGGGGATTTTCACTCTTTTAGTGGGGATTCCCTCGCTTTAGTGAGGATTTCCTCTCTTTTAGTGAGGATTTCCTCGCTTTTAGTGGGGATTTTCTCGCTTTTAGTGAGGATTTCCACTCTTTTAGTGGGGATTTCCTCGCTTTTAGTGAGGACGTCGATACTTTTTGTATCGACGCAATGACGGGGTGCGGACGGGGGCGTTGCGGGGGTGTCCCCCGCAGAAGGGGAAGCGGAAGCCCGCCGTAGGCGGCTGGAGCGGGGGGGGAGACTTCCCCTGCAGGATTAATCGAGGAAGTTTACTATTTACTATTATCTATGAAATAAAAGACATCATTCAAAGGGAAAGAACTACGAACCGTTCAACGCCTGTTCAAAATGTTTGAGTAACCGGCTTTTCACGCTGTCCATATCTATCTTCCACCCCAATTCTTTTTCCATAGACGTAACGCCCCTGTCCGTAAATCCGCATGGATTAATGAGATTGAAATAACTCAAATTGGTGGAAACGTTCAGCGCAAAGCCGTGCATTGTTACATAACGGCTGCTTTTCACTCCGATTGCACAGATTTTCCGCGTCTGCTCTATCCACACACCGGTCGCTCCCGCCAGATGTTCTCCTTTTATATTATATTCCACTAACAGACGGGTTATCATTTCTTCAATCCGGTTAATATATTCCTTTAATCCGATATGGAACGATTCGAGGTCGAGTATCGGATAGCCGACCAGTTGTCCCGGTCCGTGATAGGTAATGTCGCCGCCGCGGTCTGTTCGGAACAGTTCGATTTGCCGCTCTTTCAGGACGTTTTGGGGAAGCAGCAGGTTGGCGTCCCGTCCGTGTTTGCCGATAGTAAGCACATGGGGATGTTCACAGAAAACGAGCGTGTTCACGGCGGCTTCACCTGCCGTTTTCTTTTCAATGGCGGTTTGAAACAGTGCCTTTTGCTTCGCATATGCTTCGGCGTAGGGAATCAGCCCCCAATCGACGTATACCAATTTATTCATTTCCGGCTATTTGATTAACGATATGAATTGTTTGGCAGGCAATTAATGCGGCTGTTTCCGTCCGCAACCGGCTTTCGCCCAGCGACACGGGAATAAATCCCCGATTGACGGCTAATGCTATTTCTTCTTCGCTGAAATCGCCCTCAGGTCCGACCAGCGTCAATGCACTTTCGCCGGCATGATATGCTTTTGACAATAAGGTTTTTTCGCCGGGGCGACAATGGGCAATAAATTTTTGCCCGTCGTATGCTTGCGTAATGAATTGCTTGAAACCAACCATTGCCTGCAACTCCGGCAAACGGGCTTTCAGCGATTGCTTCATCGCCGCAACGAGGATTTTACCGATACGATCGGTCTTAACGTCTTTTCGTTCCGAGAAGCGGCAGTGCAGGAAGGCGATTTTATCGACACCGATTTCCGTTGCTTTTTCGGCAAACCATTCGGTGCGTTCCATGTTTTTGGCGGGGGCTATGGCGATGGTTATCCGTCCTTTCCAAGCCGACGGCTGGGGGATCGTTTCCAGAATGTTTAACCGGCAATCTTTCGGATTCGTTCCGGCAATCGCAGCTTTATAGAAGTTGCCCGCTCCGTCGGTTACATGCACGACGTCGCCGGTTTTCATTCTTAAAACTTTGAGGCAGTGTTGAACTTCCGGGTCGGGGAGTTGTGGGGTGAGGGCGATGTTGGGGGCGTAAAACAGGAGCATGATTTTATTTGTGTCGGCAAATTTTTAATCATAATTGATAATTACTTTTGAGGTTACAAAGGTAACGAATATTTATTACACTACCCGAATTTCATTTGCTTTGTTTTCCGCTTTATAATACCTTTGCAAAAAAACGTGACGAAATGAAACATGCTATTTTTTTCTTATACCAATTTTTGATTTGGCTACCGGTATTTTTCGCAATAACCATACTGACGGCATTAATAACCAGTATCGGCTGTTTGTGCGGCGGAGAACGCATTTTCAGTTACTACCCCGGCGCAATATGGTCTAAACTTGTATGTATCATTTCATTGTGTCCTGTCAAAGTGATTGGGAAAGAAAAATTAAACAGGCGGCAATCCTGTATTTTTGTTTCCAATCATCAAAGTTCCTACGATATTTTCCTTATCTACGGATACATCGGACAAGCCATCAAGTGGGTGATGAAACAGAGTTTACGGAAAATTCCTTTGGTTGGGTATGCCTGCGAGTGCGCCGGTTTTATCTTCGTAGATAACTCTTCGGCTCAGGCTGCCGCAAAAACCATTCGAGTTGCGGAGTCGAAATTGGTAAACGGCGCGTCTGTGGTTATTTTTCCGGAAGGCTCCAGAACACAGACGGGCAAAATGGGCAAGTTTAAAAAAGGCGCTTACCAAATGGCTATAGATTTGAAATTGCCGATAGTTCCGGTTACAATTAACGGTTCTTTCAATATTTTACCGATTCATTCATGCCTTATTCGTCCTCATAAAATGGAATTGGTTATCCACGATCCGATTGAAACGGCTTCAATACAGGTGGAAAATATCCGTGAAGCCGCTTTGAAAATCCAGGAACTAATTGATAAAAGCAGGGCAAAAATTGAGTCGGGGCTTTGGGAAGAATACAGGTAACAAAAAACGCCGCATTTCTGCGGCGCTTTTTTCATGCAATTGTACGCTAAGATGCTAAGGTCTTTTATTCTTGTTCCTGTTCAGGTTTTTGTACAGGTTCCTTTTTCTTCCTTCCCTTTACTTTTTTCTCTTCCATCTGTTCCTTTAATTCAGCCAACTCGGAAATATCGCCTAAAGTGGTTTTTTCCGGTGCCGGTTGAACGTGAAGCTCTTCCTTTTTCTCTTTTTTGGTTCTTTTCACCGGTTTTTTTACGATGTCGGTCGTTTCATCTGCGCCTTTTTCTATCGTTGCTTCAGCGCTTTGCTCATCGTCCAGAATTCGGCTGTGGGAAACGATGATACGTTTGGCATCTTTGTTAAATTCAATTATTTTGAATGGTAATTTTTCTTCTAATTGCACTTGCGAACCATCGGCTTTCACCAAATGTCTTGGCGGAGCAAAACCTTCAACGCCATAAGGAAGGGATATGACGTAGCCTTTTTCCAAGTGTTCGATAACCGTACCTTCGTGGATGGAACCCAGAGTAAACAAGGTTTCAAATACATCCCAGGGATTTTCTTCCACTTGCTTGTGGCCTAAACTCAAACGGCGGTTTCCCTTGTCAATTTCCAATACTTGAACTTCGATTTCCGAACCGACGGAAGTAAATTCGCCCGGATGTTTGATTTTCTTTGTCCAAGAAAGATCGGAAATATGAATCAATCCTTCAACGCCTTCTTCGAGTTCAACAAACACGCCGTAGTTGGTGAGATTATGCACTTTGGCGATATGTTTACTGCCGATGGCATAGTTCGTTTCGATTGTTTCCCACGGGTCGCCTTTCATTTGTTTGATGCCCAGCGATAGTTTGCGTTCTTCGCGGTCTATCGACAAAATAATAGCTTCCACTTCATCGCCTATTTTCGCAAAATCATGAGCGCTCCGCAAATATTGCGCCCAACTCATTTCGGAAACATGCACAAGGCCTTCCACTCCTGGATAGATTTCGATAAACACGCCATAGTCGGTAACTACAATCACTTTACCTTTTACCTTGTCGCCTACTTTCAGGGTTTCACCGAGAGTTTCCCAAGGATGCGGAGTTAATTGTTTCAGGCCAAGTGAAATCCTTCTTTTTTCATCGTCGAAATCAAGAATAACGACATTGACTTTGTCGTCTAATTTCACCACTTCGTCGGGATGATTAATGTGCCCCCAACTTAAATCGGTGATGTGAATCAGACCGTCCACACCGCCAAGGTCAACAAATACGCCATAGGAAGTAATATTTTTGACGACACCTTCCAATACCTGGCCCTTTTCCAGACGAGCGATAATTTCCCGCTTCTGTTGTTCCAGTTCTTTTTCGATAATCGCTTTGTGGGAAACAACTACATTTTTGAAGTCATGATTAATTTTTATGATTTTAAATTCCATTGTTTTATCTATAAATACATCATAATCGCGAATCGGCTTAACGTCAATCTGCGATCCGGGCAAGAATGCTTCGATATCGAAGATGTCAACAATCATACCGCCTTTGGTGCGGCATTTTACATAACCTTTAACAACTTCGCCGCTCTCAAGCGCAGCATTTACTTTGTCCCACGCACGGCTTGTCCGCGCTTTTTTGTGAGACAGAATCAGTTGTCCTTTTTTGTCTTCCTGACTTTCGATATACACTTCCACCTCGTCGCCCACCTTCAAATCGGGGTTATGACGAAACTCCGACGTCGATACCACGCCATCGGATTTATAGCCGATGTTGATGACGACTTCTCGCTTGTTCAAGGCAGTAACCTTTCCCATAATTACCTCGCTGTCACTGATGTTACTCAACGATTGACTGTAAGTTTCAATCAATTCTTCTTTACTTACTTCTCCGTAAGAATCGCCTTTTTCGTAAACATTCCAATCGAAATCGGTATTGGGAAGTACCGGTTTCTTGTTTTTGGTTTTCAGCATTTCTACAGGTGTTTCAACTTCCGCATCAGAAGAAGGCTCTTCGGCGATTCCCAATGCTGCCGGTTCTTCTGTGATTGCCGCAATTGTTTCCGCTACAATCTCTTCAACCGGTGTGGTCTCTTCCTGCAATTCAACTGCATCCACCGGTTGTTCTTCATTTAAATCTTTACTCATTGTTAATAATTTGTTTGTTAATTAATAAAATTAGACTTTAATATTGTTTTTAAAACGGGTACAAAGATACGATTAAATTTTTATTGACAATAGATTATGATTACTTTTTTCCCGCCATACGGATATTCTCTATGCATTATTATCTGCCGTGTTTGCAGCGGCAACGGTGATTCCGGCAAAAGTCGCCCAGATAGACAAGTTGAGTGTGGTGTTTATAATGATTTTTTCGGTTTTTTCTCGGCGAAACAATAGACGCTAAATCATTGCCGCAGACGCATTGATTTTGGTGCTGTACATTTGATTAATTAGGGGGTGATGATGTATTCCACTCTCCGGTTCATTGAGATATTGGAGTAAATGGTGATTTTACAAGAGATCACCGGTAATATCCCGCCAAAACATTATCATAAATCTTCCGAACTTTCAACCCTGCATCCTGCCAAGTGATGGCGTCAACCTCTTTTTTCCCTTCTGTTTTCAGGTATTCATACATGCTTGGGTAGGTGATGATGGAATACATCGCTTCGGCCATCGCTTCGATAGCCCAATAGTCGGTTTTGATTGCGTTGTCGAGGATTTCGGCGCAGCCCGACTGTTTGGAAATAATGGAGGGAGTTCCGCATTGCATGGCTTCCAAAGGCGATATCCCGAAAGGCTCCGATACGGAAGGCATCACATAGACATCGCTTGATTTTAGGACTTCATAAACCTGTTTGCCTTTCATAAATCCGGTAAAATGGAATTTGTCGGAAATGTTTCTTTGTGCCGCCAAACGAATCATTTGATTCATCATATCGCCACTTCCGGCCATGACGAAGCGCACGTTGTTTGCTTTTTTCAAAACGAGCGCAGCCGCTTCAACAAAATATTCGGGACCTTTTTGCATGGTAATTCGTCCTAAAAATGTAATCACTTTGTCTTTTGTACCTTTTTTGGAAGTCAGCACTTCAATTTCCGCGTCTAATGGCTCGACGGCATTGTGGACGGTTGTTACTTTGCGCGGATCCTGATGGTATTTTTCAATAACCGTATTGCGCGTTAGATTGCTGACGGTAAGAATATGGTCGGCATGATCCATGCCGTCTTTTTCGATTGCGTAAACCTGCGGATTCACATTGCCGCGGCTGCGGTCGAAATCGGTGGCGTGGACGTGGATAACCATCGGCTTTCCGGTAACCGTTTTGGCATGGATGCCGGCCGGATAGGTCAGCCAGTCGTGGGAATGAATAATATCCATTTCGATGGTGCGGGCGATAACGCCGGCCGCGATGGAATAATTATTGATTTCCTCCATCAAATTGGCGGGATAGCGTCCAGAAAATTCGATTGCGCCCAAATCGTTCGTGGGGAAATAACTGAAATCGGCGTAAATGTGGTTCCTCAAATCGAAATACAGTTGGGGATCCATCTGTTTGCCAATGCGGTAATTAACATGTTCCCACGAAACGTCTTTCCAAACGACGGGCGTATTGTTCATGCCGATTATACGGAGAAAACGCCGATCTTCGTCGCCCCAGGGCTTGGGGATTACAAAGGTTATCTGCATGTCTTCCTGCATGGACATGCCTCTGGTCAGACCGTAACTTGCCGTGCCTAAACCGCCTAATATATGCGGTGGAAATTCCCAGCCAAACATTAATGCTTTCATATATATTTATATTTTTTAATCTCTCCCTTCTTTCGGAAGGGTAGGGGAAGGTGTTACTGATAATTTTCCAATAATTTTAAAACCCTCAAAATAGCCGCAACATTCATGGCAAACGAAATGGCGCCACGGCTCTGAAACGGTGGATTCCCATCAAACAGCTCCGAAAGCGTGCCGATGCAGTGTCTGCCCATTTCGTCTTCCAATCCGATTAACATACGTTCTACAAAAGAAATCCCGCTCATCTGATACAGTCGCAAATAGGCTTCCAGATAGGCACCCAGAAGCCATGGCCATGCGGTTCCCTGATGATAAGCCAAGTCCCGTTCTTTCTGCGTCCCGACATAATAAGGACGATAGCCTTCGCTTTTGGGGCTTAGCGTGCGGACACCTTTTGGCGTTAACAGTTCTTTGGTAGCAATGTTCAAAACCGCCCGCTTTTGCTGGCGATCCAAAGGCGAATAATCCAGCGATATAGCAAAAAGCATATTGGGGCGCACGCTCCAATTGACATACGCCCCGTCAATGTAATCAAACAAATAACCGTGTCCGTTGACAAATGTATCAAGAAACGAACGTCCCGTCAGGCTTGCCATTTTTTCCAGTTCTTCGGATCGGTTGGTGTCATCGTTTTGTTTCGTCATCTCGGCGGCAAATTTCAAAAGATTATACCATAATGCATTAAACTCGACAATATATCCCGAACGGGGAACAATCGGTCTTCCGTCGCCGGTGGAATTCATCCATGTAACCGCTTTCTCTTTGCCGTCGGAATAGAGCAACCCGTTTTCTTCCTGCAACAAATTGGGGTGGCGGTTTTCCTTGATATAATCAATAATGTCTTGAATCAATCCTCCATACAGGGCGTGGCATTTGTCCACACCCTGTGATTTGGCATATTGCTGGATAGCCCAACTTGCCCACAAAAGCACGTCAGGCAGGTCGATACCGGTAATTATCGGGTCGAGCGAACCGTCTTTCATAAAATTGCGAAGCGCGGGGACAGACGTCCTTGCAATCTTTTCAAAACGCACAGGGTCGTCGATAGACAGCGTACAGCCGGGTAAAGCAATGAACAAATCCCGTGCCCGCACCTTAAACCACGGAAAACCGGCAATCAGATAGGCGTCGTCTTCATTCGGACGGAGATAGAATTGCTGGGCGGCGTTTTTCAGGCAGTTATAGAAACTGTTGCGCGGCGTTCTGCCATCTTGTTCTTCTTTGAATTTTTGCTCTAAAACGGCAGTATCTATAAACGTATCACCGCCCGAAAAATAGACGGATTCTCCTTTTTCGATGTCAAGTTCAAAATACCCCGGAACGTACAAGTCTTCCTTATAAGGATAGCCCCGCTCCATTTCCTTGCGGTATTCGATGTTTTTATTCCAAAGCGGCTGGAAAACAAAGACGGGCGGTTTGCCGAACTGCATGTATAAATCGGGATAGCCTTCATACATACAAGTTTTTATACCGTTCTCTATTTCCGTGTAATTCTTGTTCACACTGTCGTTTTCGACGGTTAAATTATTTACATTCCGGAACGCCATAAGGGGACGGAAGCGCAAAATCGTGGGCGAATGAGCGTCCAGCAACGTATATTTAATCAAAATCCGGTTTTCAAACGTGGAAAACAGTTTTTCCTTCGCCAAGATGACTCCGCCAACGCGGTAAATGGTGCGGGCATTTGTCCCTACGTCATATTCGCGGATATATTTATGTCCGTTCGGGCTAAAATGGTTGTTGTCATATTGGTGCAACCCGAGGTTAAATTCCGCGCCATGTTGAATTACAGTCGCGTCCAGAGAAGAAAGGATCACATGGTTGTCCTTGTCCAGCGCGGAGACGGGCATAACGAGCAAGCCGTGGTATTTCCGCGTATTGCAATCTACAATCGTACTACAATTGTAAGCGCCTCTGCAGTTTGTCCTGAGCATTTCTCTTTGAAGTGATTCCTCCATGTTTATCAGTAATGTTTTATCAAATTTTAAGTATCCCATATCGGCAAAATATTTATGTATTGTATTTCTTGCAAATATACGATTTTTTTCTCTGATACAACAAGTAAAGATATCTTTTACTTCCTATCGAACCGCTTTCAATCATATATTTTAACTTTTCACATTTGGTTTTTCAATTATTTTCACATATCTTTGCCCAATATTTCAAGTTTAATCCACAATTTATTAACATGGAAGACGAAAAATTATTACAGCAAGTGCGGGCAAAAGCTAACAACTGGTTATCGCCCGAATATGATGAAGAAACGCGCAAACAGGTAGAAGCGCTATTGGAAAAAGAAGATATCACAGACTTGGTTGATGCGTTTTACAGGGATCTGGAATTCGGCACGGGAGGCCTTCGCGGAATCATGGGCGTCGGCTCAAACAGAATGAACAAATATACGGTTGGCGCCGCTACGCAGGGCTTAGCTAATTATTTGAAGAAAGAATTTGCCGGTTTGCCGGAAATCAGCGTTGTAATCGGACATGATTGCCGGAACAACAGCCGGTTGTTTGCCGAAATTTCGGCAGATATTCTCTCCGCCAATGGTATAAAGGCTTATTTATTTCCCGATTTGCGCCCAACCCCGGAAGTAAGTTACGCCATACGCAAATTGGGTTGCCAGAGTGGAATTGTGATCACCGCTTCGCATAATCCGAAGGAATACAACGGCTACAAGGCTTACTGGAACGACGGCGCTCAGGTGATTGCCCCACACGACCGCAATATTATTGCCGAAGTCAATAACATATCTTCCATAAAAGATATCCACTTCCGAAAAAAACCTGCACTGGTTCAAATCCTTGATGAAACGGTCGATAAACAGTTTATCAACGATTTGACGTCGATTTCTTTATCGCCCGAATCCATTGCCCGGCACAGGGATATTAAAATCGTATATACGCCGATTCACGGCACAGGGATTACTTTGATTCCCGATGCTTTGAAGGCTTTGGGATTCGCGAATATCATTCATGTTCCCGAACAGGATGTGGTGAGCGGTAATTTCCCGACCGTCATTTCCCCGAATCCAGAAGAACCAGCCGCACTGAAAATGGCAGTAGATAAAGCAATTGAAACCGGAGCCGATCTAGTGATGGCTTCTGACCCCGACGCCGACAGAGTAGGCGCAGCCGTTCGCAATGAGCATGGCGAATTTGTCCTGTTGAACGGAAACCAAACGTTGCTGGTTTTCATCTATTATCTGATTACCCGCTGGCGGGAACTTGGCAAATTGAAAGGAAACGAATATGTGGTAAAAACAATCGTTTCGACCGAACTGGTGAAAACTATCGCCAAAAAGAACGGCGTGAAACTATTTGACTGCTACACCGGATTCAAATGGATTGCCGATGTGATGCGGCAGGAAGAGCATAAACAGAAGATTTATATCGGCGGCGGGGAAGAAAGTTACGGTTTCCTTGCCGAATCTTTTGTCCGCGACAAAGATGCCGTATCGGGCTGCATGCTTCTGGCCGAAATTGCAGCCTGGGCAGCTGATAAAGGAAAAACAATATACACGTTGTTGCAGGATATATATGTAGAATACGGATTCTCGAAGGAAAAAGGAATTTCGGTTGTCAAACAAGGCAAATCGGGCGCGGAAGAAATCGAAGAAATGATGAAGAACTACCGTCATAATCCGGTAACGGAACTGGCAGGTTCGAAAGTGATTTTCATTAAAGACTTCGCCAAACTGACAGGTAAAGACCTTATCGAAGGTGAAACCGTTTCATTGAATATGCCCACGACTTCCAATGTGCTTCAATACTTTACCGAAGACGGAACAAAGGTTTCCATTCGCCCTTCCGGCACCGAGCCAAAGATAAAATTCTATGTAGAAATCCACAGTACTGTAGATTCCCGCAAAGACCTTGCTGCCGCGGATGTTGCCGCTGACGCTAAAATTGAGGCTGTTTGCAAATCCCTTGGAATTTAACATTGGGTGAATGGTACGCAGTGAACGGTGAACGATGTTGCACTCTAATCGTTCACTGTTTCCTGTTCTTCGTGTACCATCAAAATAAGCCAATGAAACAACCAACAGAACCCTTTAGGGGCTTCACACCCACCACTTTCCAATTCTTCAACGAACTGAAAGAATACAACTACAAACCCTGGTTCGACGAGCATAAACCGGTTTATGAAGCAGAAATTGTACGCCCGTTGAAAGCGCTGGCACACATTCTTTCTCCGGCTATGTATGCGATAGATCCCATGATTGAAACAAATCCCAATAAAGTTGTTTCGAGGATATACCGCGACATCCGTTTTTCAAAAGACAAAACGCCCTACCGGACAGCAATGTGGATCAGTTTTCAACGCATATCGACTAATTGGCAGAATTTTCCCTGCTATTACCTGGGTATTTCCGACAGCGGTTATTCCTATGGCATGGGTTTATATCTCCCCGAAAGGAAAAAGATGGATGCCCTCCGCTCCCGAATCGAATATGAACCGAAATACTTTCGTAAAATGACAACCAGTTTGATAGGTAAGTACGCTTTCTCTATCGGTGGGGAAGCCTATAAACGGACTATAAACAGTTCCTTGCCCGAATATTTTCAGCAATGGATACAGCGGAAAAGCATCTATCTCTACAAACGATTCCCTGTCGGAGCAGAATTATTTACCACCGATTTTGCCACATCATTGACAAACGAATACATCCTCTTGCAACCTCTATACAACTATCTGATTGAAACTTGCTTTAACTACTGATAAATTAGAATCGTATTAACAACCTTAGTTACATTCATCCTATAACTCCAGTTCGAAACGGAAATTAAGCGAGGCTAGAATTACAAATGCTTAGTAATTTAGAGTTACTAAGGAAAATAAATGAATAGAATAAAAAAATTTCATAATTTAAAATAAAAGCATTACCTTTGCCCCGATTTAAAAACATGAAACAAATAAAAAGACAATGAACAATTACGAAACCGTTTTCATTTTGACTCCCGTTTTATCTGATTTTCAGGTGAAGGAAGCGGTCGAAAAATTCAAGGGCATTCTCGTTGCCGAAGGCTCCGAGATTATGAATGTTGAGAATTGGGGCTTGCGCAAATTAGCGTATCCGATTCAGAAGAAATCCACCGGATTCTATGGGTTAATGGAATTTCGGGCAGAACCCGCCGTTATCGCCAAACTGGAAATCCAGTTCCGCCGCGACGAAAAAGTACTTCGATTTTTGACTTTCCGTCAAGATAAGAATTTTGCGGCTTACGCCGAGAAGAGAAGAAACAGCACTAAAAAAACCGGAAAAGAGATATAGATCATGGCAGCACACAACAACAACTCCGAAATTCGTTACTTAACTCCCACAACTATTGATGTTAAGAAGAAAAAATATTGCCGGTTCAAAAAAAGCGGCATTAAGTTTATCGACTACAAAGACCCTGAATTTCTGAAAAAATTTCTGAATGAACAGGGGAAAATTCTTCCGCGTCGGATTACGGGTACTTCGTTGAAATTTCAGCACCGTATTGCTCA
>JAIRKG010000032.1 GCA_031260235.1 Dysgonamonadaceae bacterium
AAAAAAGATAGTAAATAGGAAGCGAAGCAATCCGGAAGAAAAGAAACGTCATTGCGAGCGAAGCGAAGCAATCCAGAGAAACAGAACCCCACTTGCCGCTTCGTGGCTCGCAATGACGAGGCGAGGTTACAATTCCGAAATTTTATATAATGCACAGGTAGATAAAATTATCCTGATATTCATTCTATCAAAGGCAAAATGACAAGACACACAAGAGTTTAGATACTCATGCACCTAAAAAGTTTAAATAAAATGTGTCTTGTATAATAAAAAGTCACTATCTTTGCAGACTGTATTTTACGCATATATATAAATGGACGAAACGCAAATTTTAGTAAGCACAATTGTTGATGCACTGCAGGACAAAAAAGGAACGAAGATCATAACAATGAACCTGTCGAAACTCGAAAGTTCAATTTGTCAATATTTTATTATTTGCCAGGGCAATACCCCTACCCAAGTTTCCGCGCTGTCAGATTCCGTTTGGGATTTGGTGTATGAACGACTGCATGAAAAGCCGATGGGCGCAGCCGGAATGAAGGAAGCACAGTGGATTGCCATGGACTATGGAACGGTGATGTTGCATATTTTCGTCCCGGCAATCAGAGACTACTACAACCTTGAAAATTTATGGGCAGACGCCGATATAACAGAAATTCCCGATATATTATGAACGAAAAAAGCAACAATAAAAAATCGAAGGCGCCGAAAAGGAGTGATCCAGAAAACAATAAGCCTTTCAAATTCAATATGGGATGGATGTATGGATTAATCCTGCTTATCCTGGCGGTAATGTTTTTCAGAAACAATTCGACTGCAACTACAAAAGAGCTGGGATGGTCGGAATTTCAACAATATGCCGAAAACAATACTTTTAGTAAAATCGTCGTCAATTCTTCCGACAGGAAAGTAACCGCGACTATCAAGCCGGAATATGTTTCGCAAATCATAGATCCGGAAAGCATTATCTCGAAAAACCCGCTGCAAAAGAACGCGGAAGCGGCGGTAACAGTTATTATCCCCTCTGCCGACAAATTCGACGATTATTTCAACAAATGGAAAACCCAGTATCAAATTGACGCGACCATCACCTATTCCGAAGGCAACAGCCTGCTGTGGACGCTTATTATCCAGATAGGACCTTTCTTGCTTTTCATAATCATCTGGATCTATTTAATACAGCGAATGTCCGGTGGCGGCGGCGGCGGAATGTTCGGCATAGGGAAAACAAAAGCGCAATTGTACGACAAATCGGTGCAATCCCGGAAAGTAACGTTCAAAGACGTTGCCGGACTCTCGGAAGCCAAACAGGAAGTGGAAGAGATTGTCGATTTCTTGAAGCAACCCGGCAAATACACTGATTTGGGCGCGAAGATACCCAAAGGCGCATTATTGGTAGGTCCTCCGGGAACCGGCAAAACGCTGCTGGCGAAGGCCGTTGCCGGCGAAGCCAACGTTCCTTTCTTTTCGCTTTCGGGTTCCGACTTCGTCGAAATGTTTGTCGGCGTCGGCGCTTCGCGCGTAAGAGACCTCTTCCGGCAGGCAAAAGAAAAAGCGCCCTGCATCGTTTTTATCGACGAAATAGACGCCGTCGGACGGGCACGCGGCAGAAACCCCAGCATGGGAGCCAACGACGAGCGGGAAAATACCCTGAACCAACTGCTTACCGAAATGGATGGCTTCGGGTCAAACAGTGGAGTCATCATCCTGGCTGCCACCAACCGTGTGGATATTCTGGACAAGGCTCTTTTGCGTGCCGGACGTTTTGACCGCCAAATCAATGTGGACTTGCCGGAACTGAACGACCGTAAGGAAATCTTCATCGTCCACCTGCGCGATATAAAAATCGACAAATCGGTCGATACCGAATTTCTGGCTCGCCAAACGCCCGGCTTTTCGGGAGCCGATATTGCCAATGTATGCAATGAAGCGGCTTTGATTGCCGCAAGAAACGGAAAGGCGGCCGTACAAAAAGAAGATTTCATGAACGCCGTAGATCGGATTGTCGGCGGACTTGAAAAGAAATCGAAAGTAACGACCATGGAAGAACGCCGCGCGATTGCCGTTCACGAAGCCGGACACGCCACCTTGAGTTGGACGCTCGAACATGCCAATCCATTGGTAAAAGTAACTATCGTTCCACGTGGGAAAGCGCTCGGCGCCGCATGGTATATGCCCGAAGAACGGCAAATCACCACCTACCAGCAATTGCAGGACGAGATGTGCGCACTGCTGGGTGGACGCGCCGCCGAAGATTTGATACTCGGAAAGATTTCGACCGGCGCCGCCAACGATTTGGAGCGCGTTACCAAGCAAGCCTATGCAATGGTTGTATATTACGGCATGAGCGAAGATTTGCCGAACCTGAACTATTATGACGCCAGCGGACAGGATTGGGGGGCATTCACCAAGCCCTATAGCGACGAAACCGCCCGCCAGATCGACGAATCGGTGAAACGGATTATTAATGAACAATATGACCACGCAAAAGCAATCCTGACCGAATACAGGGAACAGCACAAGGCTTTGTCCGATTTGTTGCTGGACAAGGAAGTGATTTATGCCGACGATTTGGAAAAAATATTCGGCAAGCGGAAATGGATTTCCCGTTCGCAGGAAATCCTCGCCGAACAGGAATTGCTTAAATTAGACAAACCCAAAGAAGAATCCAAAAACGCTTCCGAAGGGGAAAAAGAATAAAAATGAAAAACTTACTGATAAGAACGTTAACCGGAGCTACATACGTAGCGCTAATATGTATTGGCATTTTATGGAATCCCATCTCTTTTTTTATCGTATTTTCTACGGCTGTAATCTTCTGCCTGTGGGAATTTTACCATTTGATTAAAGCGCAAAAGCGAACCGAAATCAGTCCCATCTACCATTGTCTGGGCGGATTTCTTTTGTTCCTTGCCACTTATTTGTATGCTTCGGGCATTTTTGACTATTACATATTTTTTGTTTACCTTATTTATATTGTGGCGATACTCATCTCGGAACTGTATGAAAAACGGCAAGATCCGATTAACCATGCGGCGTACATTTTTCTTGGGCAAACCTATATCGCCCTGCCGTTTGCGCTTTTGAGCATAATTGCGTTCCGCGGGACGTCGGGTAACGCACAGGTTTATAATTCCCTGATGGTCTTATCACTTTTCGTATTTATTTGGGTGAACGATACGGTCGCCTACCTGGTGGGAATGGTATTGGGGAAACATAAACTTTTTGAACGCATCTCTCCCCAGAAATCTTTGGAAGGTTTTGTCGGCGGATTACTTGTTACGATCATGTTCGCGTTTGTTTTCGCGCATTTTGCCCCTGAAATTCAGGTATATCACTGGATAGGATTGTCAGTGTCCGTCGTTATTTTCGGCACATGGGGTGACTTGATAGAATCGTTGATTAAACGGACGTTGGATGTGAAAGATTCCGGTAGTGCGCTGCCCGGACATGGCGGCTATTTAGACCGGTTCGACAGTCTGCTTTTGGCGGTTTATGCCATGCTGTTTTATGTTTGCATCTTCGTTTCTTAAGCGTCCTCCTTTCCTATTCCTCATTCGGGGCGAGGCAAGCAAAGCGCAGGCTACAGAATCAACATTGGAAAGACTGCTTAAACAGTACAATTTAACAGCGGGAGATCTGGCTGGCGACATTAAAAAAGAACGCATTTTTGCGGAAGCGACGCGATTCGAACGCGTGGTACCCTTACAGGTACGACAGTTTAGCAAACTGTTGGTTTCAGCCACTCAC
>JAIRKG010000038.1 GCA_031260235.1 Dysgonamonadaceae bacterium
GGCGTTTCGAGCCTGAAACAGCTTATCGACGAAACAATCCCTCAAAACATCCGGCTAAAACATTCCCTTGAACTCCCCGAAGCCATGACCGAACGCGAATATGCCGAACATATCGCCGAAATTGTATCCAAAAACGAAATTTTCACTTCCTATATCGGTATGGGCTGGTACGACACGGTTACGCCGACCGCCATTGTCAGAAATATTTTTGAAAACCCTGTCTGGTACACTTCCTACACGCCCTATCAGGCCGAAATTTCACAGGGACGCTTGGAAGCCCTTCTCAATTTCCAAACCATGATTTGCGACTTGACCGCTTTGCCGCTGGCCAATTGTTCCCTGCTCGACGAGGCGACCGCCGCTGCCGAAGCCGCTCAGATGCTTTTCGCTGCCAGAAGCCGCAAACAGATTACGGAAAATGCCAATATCCTGTTTGTCGACGAAAAAGTCTTCGATTCCACTTTTGCCGTTATACAAACGCGGACCGCTTTTCACGGAATCGAACTGCACAGGGGTGATTACAAAACTTACGCCTTTACCGGCAGGGTCTTCGGAGCTATCGTGCAGTACCCCAATTCGGACGGCTCATTAGAAGATTACGCGGCATTTACAGCCCGTGCCGCCGCAGCAGGAGCAGGCACTGCTGTCGCCGCCGATCTGTTGAGCCTCTGTATCCTGACGCCTCCCGGCGAATGGGGCGCCGATATTGTATTCGGAAGTTCGCAGCGTTTCGGGATTCCCATGTTTTACGGCGGACCTTCGGCCGCTTATATGGCTGCTAAAGACGAGTACAAACGGATTATACCCGGAAGAATTATCGGCATTTCCAGAGATGTCAATGGAAAAACGGCTTACCGCATGGCTTTGCAAACCCGCGAACAGCATATCAAACGCGAAAAGGCGACTTCCAATATTTGTACCGCCCAGGCCTTGCCGGCCACAATGGCTTCTTTTTACGCCGTTTATCACGGGCCGGACGGATTGAAGGAAATTGCGGGAAAAGTACATGCCGGTGCTGGATTTCTGTCGGAAGAACTGTGCAATTTGGGTTATATTCAGGAAAATGCGAACTTTTTTGATACCTTAAAAATCCGCCTGCCGGAAAAAGCATCTTTGGACGTCCTGCGCGAAACGGCTATAGAATGTAAGGTAAATCTTCGCTATTACAAAGACAGGAAATATGTTGGCATCAGCGTTGACGAAACGACCCGCCCTGAAGACCTGGGCGTTCTTCTCTATATTTTTGCAAGCGCTGTCGAGTCGGAAAAAACTTTGGACAGGGATATTCCCGACAAAATTTATTTCGACGGCCGTTTTCTGCGTACAAGCGCTTTCCTGACGCATCCGGTATTTAATTCCTATCATACGGAAACCGAACTGATGCGTTATATCAAACGGCTGGAACGCAAGGACATATCCCTCACTCACTCGATGATTCCACTGGGTTCATGCACCATGAAACTGAATGCGGCGGCGGAAATGCTGCCGCTCCACCTGCCCGGCTTTGCCAATATACACCCCTACGCGCCCAAAGAACAGACGGAAGGCTATAGGGAACTGATTGAAAACCTGTCGGATTATTTGGCGGTCATTACCGGTTTGCCCGGCGTCAGTTTCCAGCCCAATTCGGGTGCGGCGGGCGAATATGCAGGCCTGGTAACCATCCGTAAATTCCACGAACACAACGGGCAGGCGCAACGAAACATTGTCCTGATACCCGCCTCCGCCCACGGAACCAATCCGGCAAGCGCCGTTCAGGCCGGTTTTGTTCCCGTCAACATCAAAACCGACGAGCTGGGAAATACCGACCTGGAAGATTTGCAGGCTAAAGCCGAAGAAAACAAGGATGCGCTGGCGGCATTGATGATTACCTATCCTTCTACTCACGGGATTTTTGAAACAAATATCGTGGAAATGTGCGGCATCATTCACGCCGCCGGCGGACAGGTTTACATGGACGGTGCAAACATGAATGCCCAGGTCGGACTGACCTCTCCCGGCGCTATCGGCGCCGACGTCTGCCATTTGAATTTGCACAAAACATTTGCAAGTCCCCACGGCGGGGGCGGTCCCGGCGAAGGCCCGATTTGTGTAGCCCGCCATTTGATACCTTTCCTTCCGGCACATCCGGTTGCCGACAATTCTTTCCTGAATGCCGTTGCCGCTTCGCCTTTCGGAAGCGCGGGCATCCTGTCCATTACCTATGGATATATCCGCATGATGGGCGCCGAAGGATTGACCAAAGCCACCGAAATTGCCATCCTGAATGCCAATTATCTGGTCGCAAAACTGGAAAAGGCCTACGGCGTTGTTTACAAAGGCGTGCACGGCAGGGTAGGACATGAGTTGATTCTGGATTGCCGGAACATCAAAGACCGTACGGGAATAACCGAAACGGACATTGCCAAGCGCCTGATTGACTTCGGATTTCATGCACCGACCCTCTCTTTTCCCGTTCATGGGACGCTGATGATTGAGCCTACCGAAAGCGAAAGTTTTGGCGAATTAAACCGTTTTGTCGAAGCCATGCTGGCCGTCCGGGCGGAAATTGAAGAAATCGCCGCCGGAAAAGCGGACAAAACGGACAATGTGCTGGTCAATGCGCCGCACCCCCAATATGAAGTTTGCGCCAACGGATGGAAACACGCCTATTCGAGAGAGAAGGCGGCTTTTCCGCTGGAATGGATTCGCGACAACAAATTCTGGGTCAACGTTGCCCGTGTGGATAATGCTTTTGGAGACAGGAATTTGGTTTGTAAATTACTATAATATAATTAAAAAAAGATGATCATGGTGAAAAAAAGAATTTTGAAATTAACATTGTTGCTTATTCCTGTTGCGATAGGCGTATGCGTGACGGCAAACACGCAAGACATTTTCGTTAAAACGAAAAACAAAACCGTTACACAAACGGTTACAGATGAAAAAATCAAGTTGGACAAAACCGTACACGATTTTGGCACGGTGGACAAAAACGGAGGAAGTGTCAGCGCTGTTTTTACCGTTACGAACAATTCAAGAACGCCCATTATACTGAATGAAGTAAGGGCTTCTTGTGGCTGTACAACACCCGAATGGACGAAAGAACCGATAGAACCGGGAAAGTCAGGATCCGTTACGGCTACCTACAAGCCAAGTGCTGTCGGCCCGTTTGAAAAATCAGTAACAATCAATATTTCGGTTGGAGAGGAAACCGAGACGTTTGTTGTGAAGATTAAGGGGACAGTTGAATAGAATTTGATCTGCTCGCGCCGATTTATAATCGGTGCGGGTTAAGCGAGGTTGAAACTCTGTAGCCATTCAAAAAACTTTACGTAAATTTACGCATCAATTAACCAACAAAATCATTTAACAAACAAGAACATGAAAAGTAATTTAATCCGGTTCGATTGGGCGGCCAAACGGCTGTTACGTCAAAAATCCAACTTTGTAGTCTTGGAAGGACTGTTATCCACATTGCTGGAAGAAGACATTCATATCGTAAGAATGTTGGAAAGCGAAGGTAATAAGGAAGAAATTGATGACAAATTCAATCGCGTGGATATGCTTGCCGAAAACAGTAACGGCGAATTAGTCATTGTAGAAATCCAAAACAACCGTGAATTGGACTACTTTCACCGGATGATCTACGGCGTGTCGAAAGCGATAACCGAATACATTAAGGAAGGCGAAGAATACAGTAAAACTAAAAAAATCTATTCGGTAAATATCGTGTATTTCGATTTGGGGCAGGGCGACGATTACATATATCACGGACGCACGGAATTTATGGGTATTCACAAACGCGATGTACTGAAACTGTCTCAACGCCAACAGGAACAGTTTACCCGCAAGAAAGCAGGCGATTTGTTTCCGGAATACTACGTTCTCCGTGTAGACGAATTTAACGAAAAAGCCGTTACGCCTTTAGACGAATGGATCTCTTTTTTGAAGACGGGAGAAATTCCTGAAAACGTTAATGCCAAAGGCTTAAACGAAGCACGCGAGTGTTTACAGAAAGACCGTTTGAACGAATCGGAACGTGCAGCCTACGATGCCCACATGGAAGCATTGCGCTATCAAAGGAGTGTGATAAAGACCTCAATGATTGAGGGGCGGGCGGAAGGACGAGCAGAAGGATTGGCAGAAGGACGAGCAGAAGGTATGATGGAAGGAAAGATCGAAGTCGTAATAGCAAGCGCAAAAGCAGGATTATCCGTCGAAATTATTGCTGGCATTACCGGATTAACAATAGGCAAAGTCCAAGAAATTTTTAAACAACACTTAGAGTGATACACTAATTTTTCATTTTTAATTACAAATTAATGCTTCAGCAGTAATATGGAAACAATTTTAATAAAAGCAGCACAATTAATTTTAAGTTTATCAATCTTGGTCATTGTCCACGAATTCGGACATTTCATTGCGGCCAAATTCTTCAAAGTCAGGGTCGAAAGATTCTATTTATTTTTCAATCCATGGTTTTCCCTCTTCAAATTCAAACCCAAAAACAGCGAAACAGAATATGGAATCGGATGGTTGCCCCTGGGTGGATACGTTAAAATATCGGGAATGATCGACGAAAGTATGGACTGGGAAGCGTTGGCAAAACCGCCCCAATCCTGGGAGTTTAGGATAAAACCCGCATGGCAACGGCTGATAATCACGATCGGAGGCGTCTTCCTGAATTTTATCCTCGCTTTCTTTATTTATTCTATGCTGGTTATGAATTGGGGCGACACGTATATCCCGATCAACAAAACCCCGCTTTATTTCAGCGAAGTCGCTCACCAAGCGGGATTTGAAGACGGCGACATATTGCTTTCAGCCGACGGCAAACGTTTGACGCGCTATGACGATTTGGATTTGTTCCGTATCATAAGCGCCGGAAATATAACTGTCTTGCGCAACGGACAGGAACAAATAATCCTAATGCCGGAACGTTTTGAGGAATTGTTTTTGGCGGCAAAGACGCTTTTTGCCGATTATCGGACTACCCGTGTGGACAGTTTGATTCCCGGCGGCAACGCCGAAAAAGCAGGTTTGCAGGTCGGCGATGAAATCCTTTCGGTCAATGGAATTAAAGCATCCGCTTTTTTCCTGCTTTCCAGTGTTTTATCGGAAAATAAAGATTCCGATGTTCAAATAGATGTGTTGCGGGGAGACGAAACAATTAGCTTGCCGGTACATGTCAATCCGAGCGGTCAAATTGGTTTTTCCCAGAAATTTGCAAATGTATATACGACAGACAAGTACAATTTTTTCCAGTCTTTTCCGGCAGGAATTTCACAGGGAATCAGGAAAATATCTTTTTATATCCTGCAATTCCGTCTGGTTTTTACCAAAGTCGGTATACAAAGTCTCGGCGGATTTGGCGCTATCGGGAACCTTTTCCCCGCTCAGTGGAGCTGGCTTGATTTCTGGAACATGACGGCTTTCCTTTCCATCATTTTGGGCATCATGAATCTGCTTCCGATTCCTGCGCTCGACGGTGGACACGTTATGTTCCTCCTCTATGAAGTCATTTCCGGGCGCAAACCCAATGATAAACTCATGGAGTATGCCCAAATTGCAGGCATGGTCTTCCTCATGTTGCTTCTCCTGTACGCCAATGGGAATGATATTTTGCGGTTTTTGAAGTGGTAGAACCTTAAACCGCAGAATTTCAAAAACAGACGGAAATCCATGGTTATTCCTTGATCTCCATTCACCGTATACCGCGGACCAAAAATATAACCCGTTCTCCGTCGCGAGTTTTATTATGATATTCTTCCAGCAATGTGAAAGTGTATTTGTCGCCGTAATGCAGGGAAACTTTCTCGAAAGCATTTTTTCCTATCAAAAGAAGTCCGTCCGAAGGCTGTTCTTTCTCGAAATTCCGGAAATTGTTGTGCAAATAAAAGTTCAAGCCATACATATTGCTTCCGTATTTTAATAAATCGTTCGTAACGAACAAATTATTTTCCTTTAATTGATATTTTTCCTCCAACTTTTCGGCATAAAATTTCACGCTGATACCATCTTTATAAGCCGGAAGAAATATTCCGTCCAGCACCAGGTTCAAAGCCAGATAAACGCCAATTGTAGAATACAAAACCTTTAAATATTTTTTCTTTCCGAAATGCTTGAAAAAAACAAACAGCGAATACAACAAAACCAGCAGCAACAAGACATGCAGCATCGAAAAGCCCTTAAAAGACTGCCATGTGCAGGCAATTTCGTCCAAAACCCGTTGCTTTTTCACCAAATAAGAGGCAAGCAATACAGGGTCTATAATCGGAAAAATCACCGTCAACAACACAATCAGGCCGACAAGACAGGCGATTATCATAATAAAAATATCGAAAACAGACGAAAGTTTCGGTTTATTTTCCCTCAAATACAAAACATATTGGGCAATAAATATTGAAATAAAAGGATAGGCCGGCATCAGGTAAACGCTTCTTTTACTTATTGGGATGCAATAAAAAACAACGATAACAATCGCCGCTATTGCCGAGAAAAGTTTGATTTTGTCTTGATGAATAAAGCATTTTGCAGCCGGTTTAAACCATCTGAAAAAGAAGGATTCCCGCTTCCGCGGAAATGACGGGCTACTCACGTTAATCCCAAACAACGAAATAAACAACAAAACAGTCCAGGGAATAAACCCCGCTGCAAGCGTCAAAAAATTATACCACCAAGCTTCCTCATGCCCCAAATCGTAACGGATATTCAAATTATCAGCACCCAAAAACCGCCAGAAATTTTCAGCCCACATAATATCCAAAAACTCCTTGCCGCCAACGCGATAAGCCAGAAAATACCAAACCAGCGGCAAAATCAGCGACGCAAGCACTACCGGAATCAATTTACCTGCTATTTTCCAAATAGTATATCTCAAAAACAACAGATAAACCCCAAAAACAAGCAATGGCAAAACAATGCCAACCGGTCCTTTGGTCAACGCCGCAAGTCCCTGTATGATTGCAATCCCAACAGGGAAACCATTCAGTTTTTTCCGTTCTTCCCACCGGAACAAACGAGTTAATGCCAAAACAATCAGGAATGTGAGCAACATATCAACGCGGGAAGTCATGGCCGCCCGATGCAATTCAAATGAAGTCAGCAAAACAAGCGCCGCCAGGAAAGAGACCTGGAATTTCAGGTTTTTACCGAAAAAAAGAAACGTAGCGACAATCAAACCCACAAATGCCAATGCCGACGGGAAACGAGACGAAAAAGGAGTTACTTCCCCGCGCGGCAAGGAGAAAACAGCCATCAACCAGTGGGTTAAAGGCGGCTTATAAGCAATTTCGTCGGCGTATACTTCCGGCAAAATCCATTGGCTTTTCTCCAGCATGGAAACTGCCGCCGAGGCTTCGCGAGGCTCTCCTTTGGTGTAATAATCTCCTTTGCCGATCCACATAACGACGCTGATAAAAGCAATCAGTATCAACAGTATCATCGGCTTTTCCAAATAGAAATATTGTAATGTGGGCGGACGCATTTTGATTTTTTTGATACAAATATACTGTAAATTTCAATTCAAATGATTATCTTTGCAGGCAGTTTAATAGAACAATTAAAAAATATCAATTATGTTTTCAGGAATAGTAGAAGAAGCGGCGACGATTGTAAAATTAGTCGCAGATCAGGGCAATTTACACTTAACGTTAAAATGCTCGTTTGTAAAAGAATTGAAAAT
>JAIRKG010000047.1 GCA_031260235.1 Dysgonamonadaceae bacterium
TGGTAAAATTTTGAAAGATGTACACGAAAACACTGCTCAACCTGATACATGGAACTCCTCTATATGACAAAAAAACACCGACAAATTTATCCAAAATAATCAAAAAATATCCTTATTTCCAAACGGCGCATTTACTTCATACGCTGAGATTCCTGCACATGGAAGATGCGCATTTTCTCGCCGATATGCGGAAAACAGCGGTTTATCTGAACGACCGGCGGAAACTTTTTTTCCTCATTGAAAACCGTTTTTTCGACATAGATAAAATTGAGGCTTTGCAACATGAAATTCCCAAAGACACAGATTCCGTATTCAATTTGATTGATTCTTTCCTGTCCGAAAAAGAAAAAACATTGGAAAAACCTGAAGAAATACGGAATTTCCCCACTATTTTGACCGATTATACCAGCGTCTATTTGTCCGAAATACCGGAAGAAAAGGCAGAAAACGTCACCCCTCTGCAATTTCAAGATGTGATTGACCGTTTTTTTGCACAAGACAAAATTTCTCCCATAAAACTTGAATTAAACGGTCAAGATGGAATGGAAAAAGCGTCAATTCCCAATGTGGAACAAGCCGAAGACAATGTTTTTTTTTCCGAAACAATATCAAAATTTTATATCAAACAGCGAAAATATGACAAAGCTTTGGAAATTATTCGCAAGATAGTATTGCTTTATCCGGAAAAAAGTAGTTACTTTGCAGTCCAGATTCAATTGCTGGAAGATTTAGTCAGTATGAACAAAAATAAAACAGAATAATTATGTACGTCTTTATCACTATTTTAATCGTAATTTGTTCGCTCTTTTTAATCTTTGTCGTAGTTATCCAAAACTCCAAAGGAGGAGGTTTAGCGGCCGGATTTGCATCGTCCAATCAGGTAATGGGCGTTCGTAAAACAACTGATTTCCTCGAAAAGGCAACCGCATTTTTAGCCGGTTGTGTTGTCGTAGGAAGTATCATCGCTTCCATGATCGTAGCCAATAAGGCAAATTCCGGTAATGATTCCCTCAAAGATGAAATTATTAATTTAAAGGAGAACACAACAAATCCAAACACTACCGCTCCGTTCGGAACAGCCGTTCCCGGTGAAGAAGACGGGACGCAATTGCCTACACCGACAGAGTGAGACGGGGAATGGAAATTTATGCTTGGAGCAATATAGCATAATAATTAAATATTGGAGAGCGGCTGTATAACTAGCCGCTCTTTTTTGTTTTACAATCGCTTACACAATCTTCACTTTCCGATACCCATCTTTCAACAATATTTCGCCAATTTTATTCCTGAAATCGCCCTGTATAATAATTTCGCCATCCTTTGCCGATCCGCCGACTCCACATTTGACTTTCAGGAGTTTTCCCAAGTTTTGCAAATCTTCGTCGTTTCCTATAAATCCGGTGATTAGAGTGACTTTTTTGCCTCCACGATTTCGTTTATCCAAAGAAATATGCAGAGATTGTTTTTCTTTGGGCAGGGTTTCGACTTCCGCGGCATTGTCGGTTTCATATTGAAATTCGGAATTTGTTGAGTAAACAATATTGATGCGTTCTTTCCAGTCGTTGGATTTCATATTATTAATGAATATAATGCGATAGCAAAGATACGGTAAATTGCGATAAATTTTTTATAACTTTTGTTTTATCCAAAAGCATATCCTACTTTTGCCGTTGATTTAATAAAACATCTTAACCAAAACATCTATGAAGTCTATTTTTTATTACAAATCCATTTTGTGTTTATGTGTTTTATCGTTGAGTTTTTCCGCATATCCGTATGAGGAAACAAACGATGTTGACGTCTGCGCGTTAGCGCTTGGAAACGTCAAGGCTTTGAGTCGCGGCTTGTCGAATCCGGCTTTTTTGGCTTTCATGGAACGAAAAGAATTGGGAGCTTCCGTTTACAATCGTTTTATGATAAAAGAGTTGAACACGGCGAGCGTTCATGCTTTTGTTCCTAACCGGACGATTGATGCGAGTTTTCTGCTTTCCTCCTATGGTTATGAAGATTATCGTTTGCTGCAAGTGCAGGCAGGTTTGGCGAAAAAGTTATCTCACGGTTTTTCAATCGGTACAAATCTGACTTACCTCAATAAAAATTCGATATTGAAACCGGAAAGCAAAAGTTATCTTTCGGCGGATGTTGGGCTTTATTACCGCATTAATGAGTCGTTTGAAGCGGCTTTCACGGCGGGAAACCTTTTGCATACGAGCAGCCCGTTTCCTGTGGTTTACAGCGCAGGAGTTCTTTATCAACTGCTGCCGGACTGTTCGATTTTAATTGAAGCTGACGCTGATTTTGGAGATTATTTTGAAGTGAAAGCTGGGATTGAATATGAAATTGCCGGTCAATTTAGCGTCCGTGCCGGATTCAAAACCCAACCGAAAACGCCTTCAATCGGTTTTGCATATTCCGGAATGCGGTGGAAAACGGAGGTTGCATTTTTTCTCCATCCTGTTTTGGGAGTGTCGAGCGCTATTGGTATGGCTTGGTTTTTTTGAATTAACATTTTATTTTTCCATTATATAATTGATTGACGAGAAAGATTAAATCCCAATCTTCCCCCCAAACAATATTTCCGTGCTGTTTCTTATAATTTTTTTATTTTTATGGCATTAGATTATAAAAAATTTATTACATTTGCAAACAATATACAATTAATTATCAATTAAAATTTTAGTTTTTATGGCAAAATTAGATTTAAGCAAGTATGGGATTAACAACAACATTCCCGTTGTTCACAACCCCTCTTACGAAGAACTTTTTCAGGCAGAAATTGACCCGAAAAACGAGGGATTCGAAAGGGGCATCTTAACAAACACCGGCGCCGTGTCCGTAGATACGGGCAAGTTCACCGGACGTTCGCCCAAAGACCGTTACATCGTAAAGGATGCGGTAACGGAAAATACAATCTGGTGGGACGGCAACATCAATAAACCTGTTTCCGCCGAAGTGTGGAAAGATTTGAAAACCAATACGATCAAACAGTTGAATACAGCCGGTAAACTGTATGTTGTAGATACATTTTGCGGCACAAACATTGACACCCGCATGAAAGTCCGTTTCATCGTGGAAGTAGCATGGCAGGCGCATTTTGTAACAAACATGTTTATCCGTCCGTCGCACTATGAACTGGCAAACTATGGCGAACCAGATTTTGTGGTATTCAACGGGTCGAAAACAACCGACCCCAATTGGCAAAAACACGGTTTGAACTCCGAAGTTTATGTCCTGTTCAACCTGACGGAAAGAGAACAAATCATTGGCGGCACTTGGTATGGCGGCGAAATGAAAAAAGGCATGTTCTCCATGCAGAACTATTACCTGCCCTTGAAAGGCATTGCTTCGATGCACTGCTCGGCAAACGTAGGCGAAGTCAGCGACGTAGCCGTATTTTTCGGACTGTCGGGAACGGGAAAAACAACCCTTTCCGCCGACCCAAAACGTTATCTTATCGGCGACGACGAACATGGATGGGACAACAACGGCGTGTTCAACTACGAAGGCGGTTGCTATGCCAAAGTGATTGACCTGAGCAGGGAAAACGAACCGGATATTTGGCGTGCAATCCGCCGCGACGCTTTGCTGGAAAACGTAACGGTCAAAGCAGACGGAACGCCCGATTATTCCAAAGAAGCTTCGAAAACCGAAAACACCCGCGTTTCGTATCCGATCCATCATATTAACAAAATCGTGTTGCCTTCGCGTGCCGGACATGCCCGCAAGATTATTTATCTTTCTGCCGACGCTTTCGGTGTATTGCCTCCGGTATCAATTCTGGACGAAAAATCGGCTCAGTATCATTTCCTTTGCGGTTATACCTCCAAACTGGCAGGCACCGAACGCGGAATTACCGAGCCGCTACCTTCGTTCTCGCCCGCTTTCGGCGAAGCGTTCCTCACTTTGCACCCGACGCAATATGCAAGCGTGCTGGCAAAGAAAATGAAAGAACACAACGCTAAGGCCTATTTGGTAAATACCGGATGGAACGGTACGGGTAAAAGGATTTCAATCAAAGATACCCGTGCAATTATTGACGCCATTATCGACGGCTCGATTGAAAAAGCCGACAAGGTACACATTCCGATTTTAAACCTCTATGCGCCGAAAAAGTTGAACAATGTATCGGAAGGCATCCTCGACCCGCGTAATACTTACACAAAGGTGAGCGAATGGGAAGAAAAGGCAAAATCGCTTGCCGCTAAATATATCAAGAACTTTGAACAGTATTTGCCGGAGGGAAAAGATTTGATTCCTTCGGGACCCCAATTATAACCTGTTTTCCATTAACATATATATGTGTTAAAAGGCGATGGATGTGAAATCCGTCGCCTTTTTTAATTTGCTCTCCCCGCCTGCTGAAAAATGCCCCGGTCGGTTAGTTTCGACCGGACACTGACTGTCGTACGACAGCAGGATGAAAAGTAGTCGTCACCATACCATTAGAAGAGTGGTATGCACCATGTGAGGAGAGTGGTATTCGGACTGCGAAAAAAATGGCATTAGCCGCGCGATTGAAAAGGTGATTGAAATTAAGAATACGAATATCTCAAAAGCCGATATTCATTCTGAATTTTACAGTTTCATTTTTTTTGCTTAAATTCGCACCAAATTAAGAACAATAAAAAACAATAAACTTATGAATTTCAACGATATTTTATCTTTGCTGTTTGGGAACAAAGCCCAACGCGACCTGAAAGAAATCTCTCCATACGTGGAAAAGATTAAAGCCGTTTATCCGCACATTGTATCACTGTCGAACGACGAACTACGCTCCCGCACGGAAACAATTAAACAAAAGATTGAAGATTCCGTAAAAACGGAAAAGGACACAATTGCCGAACTGAAAGTGAAGATCGAAACGCTCGAACTGGAAGAACGCGAAACCGTTTGGGCTGAAATCGACCGGATTGAAAAGGATATTTTAACCATACAGGAAAAAGTTCTGGACGAGGTGATGCCCGAAGTTTTTGCCATTGTCAAAGACACGGCGCGGCGTTTCAAGGAAAATGAGCAAACGGTTGTTACCGCCAACGATTTCGACCGCCAATTGGCAGTTACCCACGACTTTGTGCATATCGAAGGCAACAAAGCGATTTATTATAACCGGTGGAAAGCAGGAGGAAACGAAATTGTCTGGGACATGGTGCATTATGATGTACAGCTGTTTGGTGGCGTAGTTTTGCACAATTTCAGCCCCAGAAAATATGAAAAGGATACGGAAGACTCCAAACTCAGCAAAAGAGTGCGCGGGTATATTGCGGAAATGGCTACCGGCGAAGGAAAAACGCTGGTGGCAACCTTGCCCGTTTTCCTGAATGCGCTGACCCACAACGGCGTTCACCTCGTTACGGTCAATGATTATTTGTCGAAGCGCGACTCGGAATGGATGGGTCCTTTGTATATGTTCCACGGCCTGTCGGTTGATTGTATCGACAAACACCAGCCCAATTCCGATGCCCGCCGTAAAGCCTATGAAGCAGATATTACCTTCGGAACAAACAATGAATTTGGTTTCGATTATCTGCGTGATAACATGGCGATCAGCCCCAAAGATCTCGTACAGCGGAAACACAATTATGCAATTGTGGACGAGGTGGACTCGGTATTAATCGACGACGCACGCACGCCGCTGATTATTTCGGGACCGGTGCCGAAAGGCAAAGACCATCTGTTTGAAGAATATCGCAGTCGGGTGGAACATCTGGTTTCCGTACAAAAAAGCATGACTGGCAAATTATTGACAGAAGCCAAACAAAAACTGAACTCTTCCAATCAAAAGGAAATCGACGAAGGAAATATATTGCTTTACCGTTCCTTCAAGGGAATGCCGAAAAACAAGCCGCTGATTAAATTCCTGAGCGAACAGGGAGTGAAAGCCGGTATGCTGAAAACCGAAGAATTTTATATGCAGCAGCAAAACAAAGATATGCACATCATTACCGACCCGCTGTATTTCGTTATCGACGAAAAAAATAACACCATCGAATTGACGGACAAAGGCATAGACCTGCTAACCGGAAATTCCGACGACCCGCAGTTTTTCGTTCTCCCCGACATTGGTGTTCAGATGGCGCAAATCGAAGCCGAAAGCGCTACAGAGGAAGAGAAACAGGCAAAAAAAGACGAACTGCTGCAAAACTATGCCGTCAAATCGGAGCGCGTCCATACCATCAATCAGTTGCTGAAAGCCTATTGCCTGTTTGACCGCGACGACGAATATGTGGTCATAGACAATAAGGTAAAAATCGTCGATGAACAGACGGGGCGCATCATGGAAGGCCGCCGCTATTCCGACGGGCTGCATCAGGCGATTGAGGCGAAGGAACGGGTGCATGTGGAAGCTGCTACGCAGACTTTCGCAACGATTACCCTGCAAAATTATTTCCGCATGTATCACAAACTTGCGGGCATGACCGGTACGGCGGAAACGGAAGCCGGCGAATTTTGGGATATTTACAAACTGGACGTGGTGGTTATCCCGACCGACCGCGTGGTGATCCGAGACGACAAGAACGACCGGATTTACAAGACGGCGCGGGAAAAATATGCAGCCGTCATCGAAGAAATCGTGAATATGAGAGAGCAAGGTCGCCCAACGCTGGTCGGCACTACGTCGGTTGAAATTTCGGAATTCTTGAGCCGGATGCTCAGTATGCGAAAAATACCTCATAACGTATTGAACGCCAAACTGCATCAGAGAGAAGCGGAAATCGTTGCCCAGGCAGGACAGACGGGAACAGTTACGATTGCAACAAACATGGCGGGGCGCGGTACGGACATCAAACTTTCGCCCGCTGTGAAAGAAGCCGGCGGTTTGGCAATTATCGGCACCGCCCGCCACGATTCCCGCCGCGTGGACAGGCAGTTGCGCGGACGTTCCGGCCGCCAGGGCGACCCCGGATCGTCGGTGTTTTTCATTTCGCTCGAAGACGACCTGATGCGCCTGTTTGCCACCGAACGCATTGCGGGGATGATGGATAAGATGGGTTTTCAGGAAGGCGAAATGCTGGAACACAAATGGCTAAGCCAAACGGTAGAACGCGCTCAAAAGAAAATCGAAGAAAACAATTTCGGTATCCGCAAGCGTCTGCTAGAATATGACGACGTGATGAATTCCCAGCGCGAAGTCATTTATACCCGCCGCCGACACGCTTTGATGGGCGAACGTATCGGACTCGACGTGCTGAACGTCATCTATGACACTTCCTCGTCCATTTGCGAGCAATATGGCGAAGCCGGAGATTATGACGCGCTGAAAATGGAACTCTTCAAAGTGCTGGCAATTGAAATTCCATTTGCGAAAGATGAATTTAAACGGATGAAACCCGAAACGCTGACAGATCGGATTTTTGACGTCGCGCTCGAAAGTTTCAAACGTAAAACCGAAAGAATGTCGCAGATGGCTCATCCGGTCATCAAGCAAGTTTATGAAACGCAGGGAAACGTATATGAGAATATTATCGTTCCGGTAACCGACGGCAAGCGGGTTTACAACATCCCCTGCAACCTCAGGACAGCTTACGAATCGGGTGCCAAAGAGGTTGTGAAATCGTTTGAAAAAGCCATTCTGCTTCATTCGATCGACGAATCGTGGAAAGAACACCTGCGCGAAATGGACGATTTGCGCCAGTCGGTGCAAAATGCGAGTTACGAAAACAAAGACCCACTGTTGATATACAAACTCGAATCCTATGACCTGTTCCGCAATATGGTTGACGAGATGAACCGCAAATCGGTTTCAGTCCTGATGCGCGGGCAAATTCCGATGCACGAACCCGACCAGGTGCGCCAGTCGGTTTCCGAACGCAAAACGGATTTCAGCCGCTACCGCACCCAAAAAAGCGATATAGAAGACGCTGGCTGTCGCCAGCGAGATGTGGCTGCCCGCGATACCCGCGAACAGCAGATTACTGCGCCTGTCCGTACCGGAAAGACGGTGGGGAGGAATGATCCCTGTCCTTGCGGAAGCGGGAAGAAATATAAGAATTGTTGCGGCAGGGCAAACACATTGTAGACGAAACAGCCGCCTGTTATACCGTCACCATACTATTCACGTATATTTGTAAACAACTTTCACAAAATAAAAAAATCAAAATGAGTGTAATTGAGCTTTTGAAACACAGTAATAAAACCGCATTTTCGTTTGAAATCCTGCCTCCACCGAAAGGAAACAGTTTGGTGAAAGTATGCGGCGTCATTGATAAACTCAGGGAGTTTGACCCGAAATATATCAACATCACTACCCACCACAGCGAAACTGTTTACAGGGAAACTGCACCCGGACTGTTGAAAAAGACGCATGTCCGCAAACGCCCCGGTACGGTGGCGATTGCCGCCGCTATTCAGAACCGCTATGGTGTGGCTGCCGTTCCGCATATCATCTGCAAAGGTTTTACGAAGGAAGAAACCGAATATGCGCTGATTGATTTGCAGTTTCTCGGCGTTACCGATTTGCTGCTCTTGCGCGGCGATGACAGTAAACTGGAAAAGGACAAGCTGGCTTCCGAACAAAGCCACGAACATGCGACCGATTTAATCAAACAGATTAACCGGTATAATCAGGGCGTCAATCTGGACGGTAACAGTTTTGAAAAGCCGGAAATGCCTTTTTCCTACGGCGTGGCTTGTTATCCCGAAAAACATGAGGAGGCTCCGAATATGGATTCCGATATTGCTTTTCTGAAAGAGAAAGTGGAATTGGGCGCAGAATATGCTGTTACCCAGATGTTTTTCGACAATCGGAAATATTTTGAATTTATAGAACGTTGCCGCAAAGAAAACATTAATATACCGATTATTCCCGGTATCAAACCTATTGTTTTGCTGGATCAACTGACGGTTTTGCCTCGTATATTCCGCGCCGATATTCCGGACGCTTTGGAAATCGAACTCCGCAAATGCAAAACCAATGAAGAAGCGCAGCAAGTCGGTGTTGAATGGGGTATCGTCCAGTGCAGGGAATTGATTCGGAATGGGGCACCCAGCCTGCATTTTTATACGCTTATGGCAACGGATTGCGTGCGGCGGATTGCTAAAGAAATTTATTAGGATTTGACTGGATGTTTTTCAGAGATATAACAGGACAACAAGAAATAAAACACCGCCTGCTTCAATCGGCAAAGGACGGTTATATACCTCATGCACGGATGATTAGTGGGCAGGAAGGTGTCGGGAAAATGGCACTGGTGCTGGCGTATGCGCGTTATTTGAGTTGCACCCGGCGTAGCGAAGACGACGCCTGCGGCGTTTGCTCTTCCTGTATCAAGTATAACAAACTGTCGCATCCCGATTTGCATTTTGTTTATCCGATTGTCAAAAACGACAAAAAGAAGAAAGAACTTTGCGACGATTATCTGAAAGAATGGCGGCAATTTGTGCTGCAAAATCCCTATTTCAACCTAAACGGATGGCTTAATTTCATTGGCGCTGAAAATTCGCAAGGCATGATTTATGCCAAAGAGAGTGACGAAATTATCCGCAAACTGAACCTGAAGGCTTATGAATCGGAATACAAAATCATGATTGTCTGGCTGCCGGAAAAAATGCACGAAACCTGCGCTAATAAACTGCTGAAGGAGATAGAAGAACCGCCAGCAAACACGGTTTTCCTTCTTGTTTCGGAAAATCCCGACAGGGTTATCGGCACTATTCAGTCACGCACGCAAAGTTTGCCTGTGCCGCCGATTGACGGCGAGGCAATGAGGGGGGCGTTACAAAAGCAATCTCACTCGGTAATAGACGATAATATTATCCACCTCGCCAATGGCAACTATCTGAAAGCCCTTGAACTGATAGCAAACAACGAAGAAACCCGCCAATTCCCGAACTTGTTTATTTCCATCATGCGGAACTGCTGGAAACGGGATGTGAAAAACATGCGCTCGCAGGCTGAAACCTTTGCCGCATTAGGTAGGGAAAAACAAAAGGCTTTTCTCGCATACGCCGAAAACATGATGCGGGAAAACTTTTTCTACCGACTGCATATCCCCGAAATCAATTACCTGAACACGGAAGAATTCGACTTTGCGAAAAACTTTTCGCCCTACGTGAACGAAAACAACGTCATCGACTTAATCAATGAACTGGCTTTGGCTGAACGACATATCGAATCGAACGTCAATTCGCGGATTGTCTTTTTCGACTTGTCGATGAAGATAGCTGTATTAATAAAAACAAAAGCATTATGAAAAGTATTAGATTACAGAAGATTGAACGGCTGATACAAAAAGATTTGGGAGAAATATTTCTGACGCAAACGCGGCAAATGCCCGGCGTTTTGGTATCGGTAACCAATGTCAGGATAAGTCCCGATTTGAGCCTTTCCAAAGCCTATATAAGTATTTTCCCGTCTGATAAGGGATCGGAAATATTGAACAGTATCAATTCGCAGAAGAAGTCCATTCGTTATGAACTGGGCTTGCGGATTGGCAGGCGAGTACGCCATGTTCCCGAACTGGCGTTTTTCATCGACGACTCGCTCGACTATTTGGACAATATCGACCGGCTGTTGAAATAATTCATATCTTAAATGAACTTTCCTTTTTATATAGCGAAGCGCTATCTTTTCTCAAAGAAATCTCACAATGCCGTCAATATCATATCAATTGTAGCGATATGCGGAGTTTCCGTCGCGACAATGGCTACGGTCTGTTCCCTGTCGGTACTCAACGGCTTTCGGGGGTTGATGGAGGAGATGTTCAGCGCTTTTGACCCCGAATTGAGAATCACTTCAGTCGAGGGGAAAACGTTCAATCCGGAGGCGTTAGTCGGAGAAATACGCGCTTTGCCGGATGTTGAACTGATTGCCGAAAGTCTGGAAGACAACGTAATGGTTAACTATCGCGGACGGCAAGGACTGGCTATATTGAAAGGCGTCAGCGATGATTTCATTTCGATTGCAGACTTTGCGTCCACCCTGATTGATGGAGATACGGTATTGAAAGACGGAGTTAATAATTTCACCCTGCTGGGTATAGGCATTGCGCGGAACATCGGCGTGAATACGGGTTCCGTTTACCCGATGGAAATCAATGCTCCCAGGCGGGGTGCCGGGGTCAATCTCTCTAATCCGCTTTCTTCGATTAATCGGGAATATGTGTATATCGGCGGCGTTTTTAGCGTAAAACAGGCGGTATATGACGAAAACTATATGCTTGTTCCCATTCGCCTGGCGCGGAATTTATTTGACTGCGAAAAAGAAGTCAGTGCCCTGGAAATCAAACTCAAAACCGGCGCTTCGCTTAAAGAAATGCAGGCAAAGATACAGCGCATTTCAGGCAACGCCTGTTACGTAAAAGACCGCTATCGGCAGCAGGAGGACACGTATAAAATGGTGAACATCGAAAAGTGGGCGACTTTTCTTATTTTGACCTTTATATTACTGATTGCCGCGTTCAACATCGTCGGCTCCCTGTCCATGCTGATTGTCGACAAGCAGGCAGACGTCATAACCCTGCGCAGTTTAGGAGCGGATAACCGGATGATTTCCGGCGTCTTCCTTTTTGAAGGATGTATGATTTCGACATTTGGGGCTGTGTTGGGAATTGTTGCCGGACTGTTGCTTTGCCTGGGACAGCAGCATTTCGGGTGGTTACGGCTTGGGACTGGCGATCACTTTTCAGTCGCCGCCTATCCGGTTATTGTTTTCCCCTCCGATTTGTTATTTATACTGCTTACCGTGCTGACTGTCGGGTTCTTTGCCGTGCTTTACCCGGTCAGGTACCTGGCGCGGAAGTGGCTGGCGTGACCACGCACCGTCATTTGCGGTGGCAATTCAATCTCACATCATTGGTGCAAACAGCCGCACCGTCGAATCAAAAAACCGTCTCCATCCCGGCCGTTTCATCCAGTCTTCGAACTTGATTTCCCGACATTCCTGCATGTCACGGAAAAAAATCTCCCTGTTTCGGCGGGCGATCTCAGGGTCATAGATGTAGCCGTTGATTTCAAAATTGGTTTCAAAACTCCTGAAATCAAGATTGGCAGAGCCGGTAACCGACAGCATATCATCGGCGACAATCGTCTTGGCGTGAATGAATTTGCCAACCATCTCGTAAATTTTTATACCTGCTTCCAGCAAATCGGCATAATAGGAATGAGCGGCGGGGTCGACATACGGGGAATCGGACTTTTCGGAGACCATCAAACGGACGTCCACGCCGCTCAGGGAGGCCATTTGCAAAGCCAGAAACAGCGACTCGGAAGGCAGGAAATAGGGGGTTTGCAGATAGATATATTTTTTCGCGCCGATGATGATGTTCACCGTCGCCTGTAGCAGGTTGTGATACAGGCTATACGGTCCGCCGGTTGCAATCTGCATTAGATTGCCGGTATAGACCTGAGCTTCCGGAAAGTATTTTTCATCGTCCAGCCATGCCTCGCCAGAACTGTACCAGTCGATCAGGAAACTCGCCTGCAAACCGAGCGCCCCCTGCCCTTTGACGCGCAGTTGTGTATCGCGCCAATTGGGATTGACCGTGTAGTTGTCGGAAATATTCATGCCGCCCATGTATGCCGTAACGCCATCGATAACAACCACTTTTCGATGATTGCGGTAGTTCACCTGCTTGGCAAATTTCGGGAAATGGACTTTCATTAACGAGGTAATCTGCACGCCGCTCTTTTTCATTTCATTGTAAAACCATTTCGGCACCAGCCAGTTCGCCACATTGTCGTAGATGAAGCGAACTTCCACGCCTTCTTCGGCTTTCCGCATCAGTATTTCCTTGACGCGCTTCCCGGCGCTGTCATTTTTGAAAATGAAAAATTCCATGTGGATATGATGCTTTGCGTTGCCTATATCTTTCAACAGCGAATCGAATGTTTTCGCGCTGTCGGTGAGGATTTCAATTTCACTGCCCTGCAAAACGGGCGAGAAGTTGCTGTTTTTAAGTAAATTAATCAGATTGGCATATTCTGGCAGGATGTTGATATTCCGGTTATAGGCGAGGCTCTTAAAACTCAAATCTTTGATTTCCTTGTATTTCTTTTCCGAAATATGCCTCATTCTTCGCGTGTCCTGTCCGAAAAAATAGTAGATAATCAATCCGGCGACAGGCACGAAAATCAAAACCACCATCCAGGCAATGGTTTTCACCGGTGTCCTATTTTCGGAAATGACGACGATAACGACACCTGCTATCAAGACTGCATATACGATGTATATAGTGGCGTTGACGTCGATTGATTGGAAAAAATTCATACAATATTTATAAAGATAACACTTTCGACAGAACCTCCTCCACAGCCGTCACCAGCCCGTCTGAGTCTTTTCCGCCCGCCGTAGCAAAATGCGCCTGCCCGCCGCCGCCGCCTTTGATATGCTTAGCCGCTTCGCGGATAATTTGCGAAGCATTCAAACCGCAGCCGACAAGATCGTCGCTAATCATCAGCGTCAGCGCCGGTTTCGATTCAAAAGACGTCGCGCCGACAAAACACATTTTTTCTGGAAATTCACCCCGCAACCGGAAAGCAATGTCTTTAACGATTTCCGCATGATATGAACCTTTGATTACAAACAAATTAATTCCATTCCTGATTTCTTTCCGGTCGATAACCAATTGTTTCAATCTTTGCACCTTTTCTTTCATCAATTCTTCGGTTTGCTTTTTCAAACCGGCATTTTCTTCGATATGTTTCCTGACGGCTTGCCGCAAATCCGTATTATTAAGCAAACCGCACAAGTCGCGAATAATATCCTGCCGCAAATACAAATAATTTTCGCAAGCCTCGCCCGAAAGGGCTTCAATGCGGCGAATTCCTGTCGCTATCGAACTTTCCGAAATAATCCGAAACGTCCCTATCCGTCCCGTCGAAGCGATATGCGTCCCGCCGCACAATTCTATCGACGAACCGAAACGGACAACCCGCACCTCGTCGCCGTATTTTTCGCCAAACAAAGCCATCGCGCCAATCGCTTTTGCCTCGGCAATCGGAACATGGCGCGATTCATTCAACGGAATATCTTCGCGAATCTTGGCCGTTACCTGTTTTTCGACTTGGCGGATTTCTTCGTCCGTCAATTTCTGAAAATGCGAAAAGTCGAAACGAAGAATATCTGACGAAACGAACGAGCCTTTTTGTTCGACATGCATGCCCAGAATATCGCGTAGCGCCTCGTGCAACAAATGCGTCGCCGTGTGGTTACATTCCGCGGCGCGGCGCTTCGGAACGTTTATTTCGAGTAAAAATTCATCTTCCGGATTTTCCGGCAGCTGGTGCGTGAGATGCACTGCCAAATTATTTTCGCGTTTCGTGTCGAAGATTTCTATTCGACCGTCATTCTCTGTGTCGGTGGTTTTGTTTTGCAAGGCTATAATTCCACTGTCGCCCGCCTGCCCTCCCATTTCGGCATAGAAAGGCGTGCGGTTAAATACGATTTGATAAAACTCGGCGTTTTTCTGTTTGACTTTGCGGTAACGCAAAATCTTCGCTTCGACTGAGGTTTGGTCGTAGCCGACAAATTCCTGTTCGCCGTCGCGAATGTTCACCCAATCGCCGGTTTCGACGGCGGCGGCGTTTCTTGCCCGCTCTTTTTGCTTTTGCATTTCCGCATCAAAACCCTCTTTATCGAGCTCCATTTGATGTTCCCTCAAAATCAGTTCGGTCAAGTCAATCGGGAAACCGAAAGTGTCATACAGTACGAAAGCGTCTGCACCGGCAATGCAGGTTTTTCTGTCCGCTTTTGCTTCGCGAATGATTTTGTCGAGCAGTTTAATTCCGTTTTCCAGCGTCCGCAGGAAAGATTCTTCCTCTTCCTTAATAACCCGTTCTATCAAAACCAGCCGGTCATGCAGTTCGGGATAAGCGTCGCCCATCGAATCGATCAGCGCCGGAATCAGGCGGTACATGAAAGCCTGTTTTTGTTCGAGGAAAGTATAACCGTAGCGGACGGCACGGCGCAAAATCCGGCGAATCACATAACCTGCCTTGGCATTGGAAGGCAACTGTCCGTCGGTAATCGAAAAAGCAATCGTGCGGATATGGTCGGCGACGACACGCATTGCCACGTCCGATTGGGGATTGTCGCCGTAGCGGCGGCCTGTAATTCGTCCGATTTCGGCAATCAGCGGTTGGAAAACGTCGGTATCGTAGTTGGAAGTCTTTCCCTGCACTGCCATACACAGGCGTTCAAAACCCATGCCGGTGTCGATCACTTTGTTGGGCAAATTTTCGAGCGATCCGTCGGTTTTTCGGTTGAATTGCATGAAAACCAGATTCCATATTTCGATCACTTGCGGATGGTCGCGATTGACTAAATTTAATCCGTCTATCGCAGCCCTTTCCTCGTCGGAACGAATATCTATGTGGATTTCGGAACATGGACCGCAGGGACCGGTGTCGCCCATTTCCCAAAAATTATCTTTCTTGCTGCCGTTAATAATGCGGTTTTTCGGCAAATATTTTTCCCAATAGGCGGCCACCACATCGTCGCGGCTTAAATTTTCCGAAGGACTTCCCTCGAAAACAGTTACGTACAAACGGTTTTTATCCAACTGCAATACTTCGGTCAGATATTCCCATGCATATTCTATTGCTTCCTTTTTAAAATAATCGCCAAACGACCAGTTGCCCAGCATCTCAAACATGGTGTGATGGTAGGTATCATGCCCGACCTCTTCCAAATCGTTGTGTTTCCCGCTGACGCGCAGGCATTTTTGCGAATCGGCAATACGGGGATGTTTGATGGGAATATTGCCCAAGATAATATCCTTGAACCGGTTCATACCTGCATTGGTGAACATCAAAGTCGGGTCGTCCTTGATGACCATCGGCGCCGACGGGACGATTTTGTGATTCTTACTTTCAAAAAAATCCTTGAAGGACTGACGGATTTGGCTTGCGCCGAATTTTTCTTTTTCCGGGTTCATTGTGAATAAATTATTGTACTTATTATTTTATTGTTCATCCGTATATTCGGCAACAATTGTCGCCGGACTTTCTTCGTCTAACCGTGACGAATGTGATACAAGAATTTGCAAAAATATAATAAATAACTTATTTTTGTACCGATTAATCGTTCAAATTTAAATAATCTAAATAAATGGGAAAAGCTTCGTATCATTTTAACAGTCAAACTTTAATTTATGAAGAAGTGCACCATTCGATAGGACAAAAAATCTGGGCTGTCTTGAAACAACTGATTATCGGAATAGGAATCGGTGTTATACTGTTTATTATTACCCTTTATGTGGTGGATTCGCCCCGCGAACGGCAACTAAAAAAAGAAAATGAACTCCTCTTGATTCAATACGGCGTTTTGTCACGCCGGATCGACGAATACCAAAAAGTGCTGGACGACTTGCAGGAACGTGATGACCAACTATATCGCGCCGTCTTCAATGCCGACCCTATTCCAACCTCAATTCGCCGTCCGGGCTTCGGAGGAACGAACCGTTATGAGCATCTGTTGGATATTTCCAATTTTGAATTGGTGGTTTCCACTACCCAAAAATTGGACGTCGTGACCAAAGAAATGTATGTGCAATCCAATTCCTATGATGAACTTATCGAACTACTTAAGCGAAAGGAAGAGCGAATGAATAACATTCCCGCCATCCGTCCGCTTCCGGGCGACTTGAGGATTTCATCGGGCTACGGCGTGCGCGTTCACCC
Source organism: Dysgonamonadaceae bacterium (assembly GCA_031260235.1). GTDB lineage: Bacteria > Bacteroidota > Bacteroidia > Bacteroidales > Azobacteroidaceae > Azobacteroides. Next base: position 16,618 of record JAIRKG010000047.1, read on the forward strand.
CATTTTCGGAGACCTCAGGATGCACACCGGCATTGACTTAAACGCCGACGCCGGCACTCCTATTTATGCAACCGGAAACGGAACCGTCGAATCGTCTGGATGGAACGGTGGCTATGGCAACTGCGTTGTCCTCGATCACGGTTTCGGGTTCAAATCGCTTTACGGACATTGTAAAGACCTGTTGGTAAAACGCGGGCAAAAAGTAAAACGCGGGCAAAAAATCGCCACCGTAGGAATGACCGGCGTCGCAAACGGCAATCATGTGCATTACGAAGTTTGGGTGAAAGGCAAAATCGATAACCCTGCAAAATACTTCTTCATGGACTTGTCGCCGGAAGAATATAACGAAATATTGTACATTGCAGAACACAGATAACCACAATGGATAAACTTTTCCATTCAATATCGGAAGTTGCCCGGATGCTTAATGTAACAAGTCCTACGTTGCGCTATTGGGAAAAAGAATTCGGACTCAATCCGCACAAAACCGAAAAAGGCTCCCGCCGATACAGTAAAAAAGACGTCGAAGCCCTTCGTTTGATTCACCATCTAGTAAAAACGAAGGGCTTGACATTGGCCGGCGCAAAACAAAAACTCAAAGAAAACCCCGATACGGTTACCCATAGCGAAGAAATCGTCCGCCGTTTGAAAATCGTCCGCGCCGAATTGGCAGCCCTTGTGAAAGAGTTTGATGAAATGGAGAAGCTTATTTCCCGGAAAATTATCTCCAAGCCTGATTGAAAACACACTGAAATACATATAAATAATAAAAGTCCGACAGAAATAATCTATCGGACTTTTGCGGCGGTTTCGAGGTTCCTAGCAGATTCGAACTGCTGTAAGCGGTTTTGCAGACCGGCGCCTAACCACTCGGCCAAGGAACCTTTTGTCATTTGATTGGGCAAAGGTACTACTTTTTTCTTATATGAAACAACTTTTTATTAAGATTTCTTTTTGATTCAAAAAAAACATTTATTTTTGTTCTCTTTAATTAGAAAAATAATGAATGACATTGAACCTATTCCATTATGGATTTTAATTCCGTTTGCCGCACAACTGCTTGTTATTGCTTTGGCTCCGCTCTTTGCAGGGCATTGGTGGGAGAACAATCGCAATAAGTTTGTCGTTTCGCTGGCGCTTAGCGTTCCTATTGTTATCTTTATGTTTTTCGGCGGAATAATTGAGAAACTCGAACATCAAATGCTGTTCGATTATTTACCGTTTATCGTTCTTTTGGGGGCGCTGTTTGTCGTTACCGGCGGCATTCACCTCAATGGCGACATTATGGCAAAACCTTCCGTGAATACGCTTTTCCTGGCTATCGGCTATGTTCTGGCTTCGGTTATGGGTACGACCGGCGCGTCGATGTTACTTATCCGTCCGCTACTCAGAACCAATAGTCAGCGGAAACTCAAGGTGCACACCGTATTGTTTTTTATTGCCGCTGTTGCCAATTGCGGTGGGCTGCTTACTCCGCTTGGTGATCCGCCGTTGTTTCTGCTTTACCTGCGTGGGGCAAGTTTCACGTGGTTTTTGAATTTGCTGCCCGAATGGTTGTTGGCTGGCGTGATTTTGTTGGGAATTTATTATGCTGTGGACAGTTATTTTTTCAGGAAAGAAGCATGGCAGGATATTTCCGCCGACTTGCGCGAGAAAGTTCCGTTGCGCATTACGGGAAATGTGAATTTTATTTTCCTGACAGGCGTTGTGTTGTCGGTAGCGTTCATCAATCTTTCTTATATTCCGGAGATGGGCAGGGAGCACGCGCCGGTGTGGATTAAGTTCTTGCGTGAAATAGCTTTATTGGCGATAACTGCGGCTTCTTTGGTTTTTACGAAAAAGAGAGTGCGCCGCTTGAATAAATTCACATGGACGCCTATCCTTGAGGTGGCGGCAGTTTTTCTGGGTATTTTTGTTACGATGACTCCTGCATTGCTTTTTCTCAATCAGAATGCCGAAAGTATGGGTTTGCATGCGCCCTGGCAATTCTATTATGCCACAGGCGCTTTGAGTTCGTTTTTGGATAATGCGCCTACTGCGTTGGCACTTCACAGCGTTGCGCTGGGTTTGCCTGCCGTACCGCCTTTGGTAGCAGGAGTTCCCGAAATTTTGCTTGAGGCTGTTTCTATGGGCGCGGTATTTTTCGGGGCAATAACTTACATCGGCAACGGGCCTAATTTTATGGTTAAAGCGATTGCTGAAGAAAGCGGCGTGAAAATGCCGGGATTTTTTACCTATATGCTGAGATTTTCGCTTATTATACTGTTACCGCTTTATATTTTGATACAGTTGATATGCTTTTGACCGGTTTTATTTCTCTAATCTGAATGATTTTTGCCCAATCCTGTTGCTGTCTGCAAAAATATCAACGCGGTAGGTTCCGGGTATAAGATATTCCTCTATTTCCCAATAAATGCTCACCGGATATTCCTCGCCGGTATATTCGATTGTGCGTTTGGCGGAATAATTGATTTCCTTGTTTTCATAGGTGAAAACATTTATCCGGCTCTTCACGAGTACGTCGTCGTCAGGTTTTTGAATACGGATATAAATGGTTTTTTCGCCGGGAACAGCCGTAATATTTTTATTTATTACAAACTGAACTTCAATTTTATCCATCTTGTTGATTTTATTCGTGGACTTGTTTTTCTTGTTCAACCCTGTTACGGAAATATTGCCTGCATCCAATTGGGACGCTATCTCAACAGTTTCCGCCAGTATGGCTTTTTCCTGAGAAAGTTGAGAAACGGTTTGTGTAGCTTGGTTGTATTTGGCTGTAACCGTCCGGTTTTCGGCGGTCAACTGTGCATTGAGCCTGTTCAAGGAATCAATTTGCTGGATATAGCCATGCATGATGGTTCGCAGGGTTTTTAATTCTTTCATTAACTCGTTGATTCGTTTGGCATTCGTCGATTTAACCGTGCGTAATTCTTCTTGCAGGCGCTGCACTTTTATCTGTTCCGATTCCAGTTTGGCAATCAGAGAATCGTTGCTGATTGTCATCTTAAATCCTTCATACTGATTGGATAAGTTGTTATATTCACCGGCGAGTTCTTCTTTCATCAGTTCCGATTGCAACCGGAATTCTTTCATTTCCCTGTTTTGCTGAAAAATATAATAGCCCGCCGCGGCTATAATCACTGCCAAAACAATGGCAATGGCAATCCATAAATAATGTTTATTGTCTGTCTTTTCCATATTGAATTTCTTTTGGTTCTGAAAATCCGGCACAAAGGTAACGAATATTTATTATATAAAAGGACAGAGGTACAGTCCTTCTAAGGACAATTCATCTACTATATTATAATTGTAAACATTGCTTAAATCCGTCAATTCTTCCTGATCTGCTAAAAAAACGAAGGCACGAAGTATATTTCAACTTCGTGCCATTGTGCCTTTTGTCGAGATAGGGCGACTCGAACGCCCGGCCTCCACGTCCCGAACGTGGCGCGCTACCAACTGCGCTATATCTCGTTTTCGCACGGCAAAGGTATAAAATATTTGCAACCCCGCAAATATTTACGGATAAATTCTTTTTTTGAGTTCTTATATTTACATTCGACACTATTAGTAACAGTTTTTAGGGTAATTAAAAAAACAAAGAAACACGGAAATTGACACACAGACTTTGCAGATTCAAAAAAAAACACGATATTTGTACCCACTTTCTATATAAAAATGGAATCTTTAATATAAAAACACACAAATATTTGCTCGAAAACAATCATACTTTATGTCAATTTGAATAACTTTTATTTTACGGCAAAAAACAATTGAAAAAATATAGTTAATTTATAATTTATTAAATGTAAAAATTATGGCAAAACAACAAAAATTTCTGACCTGCGATGGCAACCAAGCCGCCGCCCACATCGCTTACATGTTCAGCGAAACCGCCTCAATTTACCCCATCACTCCGTCTTCGACCATGGCTGAGTATGTGGATGAATGGGCAGCCGCCGGACGTAAAAACATTTTCGGCGAAACCGTCCGCGTAGATGAAATGCAGTCAGAAGCCGGCGCAGCCGGCGCTATGCACGGCGCCTTGCAAGGTGGCACGCTTTCTACAACTTTCACCGCTTCGCAGGGCTTGCTGCTGATGATTCCCAACATGTACAAGGTTGCCGGTGAACTGTTGCCTGGCGTTTACCACGTTTCGGCGCGAGCGCTCGCTTCCCACGCCCTGTCTATTTTCGGCGACCATCAAGACGTAATGGCTGTGCGTCAAACCGGCTGTGCGATGTTCGCCACAGGCTCGGTGCAGGAAGTCATGGATTTGGCGTCGGTAGCACATCTTGCCGCCATCAAAGCCCGCGTGCCTTTTGTGCATTTCTTTGACGGGTTCCGTACTTCTCACGAAATCCAGAAAATTGAACGATTGGACAACGACGATTTGGCTTCGCTAATCGACAGGGAAGCCCTCGCCGCTTTCCGCAATCGCGCCCTAAATCCCGAAAAACCGGTTGCCCGCGGTACGGCGCAAAACCCTGACATCTACTTTCAGGCACGTGAAGCGTCGAATGTTTATTATAACAAAGTGGTGGACATTGTGGACGATTATGTGAAACAACTTTCCGAACTGACGGGGCGCAAATACAGCCTGTTTGATTATTACGGCGCACCCGATGCGGAAAGAGTCATTATCGCAATGGGTTCGGTAACGGAAGCCATCAGGGAAACAATTGATTACCTGACGGATAAAGGCGAAAAAGTCGGTTTGGTATCCGTACATCTATATCGTCCCTTCTCTGCCGAACATTTTCTGGGTACAGTTCCTAAAACGGCAAAACGAATCGCGGTTTTGGACAGAACCAAAGAACCCGGCTCCGTCGGCGAACCACTGTATATGGACGTAAAAAACTGTTTCTACGGTAAGAGGAACGAGCCTGTCATCGTAGGCGGACGTTACGGCTTGTCGTCCAAAGATACCACTCCTGCGCAAATCCTGTCGGTTTACGAAAACCTGTCTTTGCCCGAACCGAAAAACGGCTTTACCGTCGGTATTACAGACGATGTAACTTTCACTTCCCTGCCGCAAAAAGAAGAACTGTCATTTGAAGGCGGTCCCTACGAAGCGAAATTCTACGGCTTGGGCGCAGACGGTACGGTTGGCGCCAACAAGAACTCAATCAAAATAATCGGCGACAATACAGATAAATACTGTCAGGCTTATTTTGCCTATGACTCGAAAAAATCGGGTGGGTTCACGGCTTCGCATCTGCGCTTCGGCGACAAACCGATCCGTTCGACCTATCTGGTTAATACGCCCGACTTTGTGGCTTGCCATGTGCAGGCTTATCTTCGTTTGTACGACGTAACCAAAGGGTTGAAGAAAAACGGGACTTTCCTGCTGAACACCATTTGGAACGAAAGCCAAATAAAGGAACATCTTCCCGATAATGTGAAACTTTACCTCGCAAAAAACAACATCAATTTTTACGTAATCGATGCAACCGGTATCGCCGAAAAAATCGGGTTGGGAAACCGTACCAATACAATTCTACAGTCGGCTTTTTTCAAGATTACCGGTGTAATTCCCTACGAACTGGCAGTGGAACAGATGAAAAAATTCATTGTGAAGTCTTACGGCAAAAAAGGCGAAGATATTGTAAACAAAAACTATGCAGCTGTTGACCGGGGTGGCGAGGTAATTAAAATCACCGTCCCCGCCGAATGGGCGAATATCCGGGCAGAAGAAGAAAAAGCCAATGCCAATGTCCCCGAATTTATTGCCAAAGTGGTATTTCCCGTCAATGCGCAGAAGGGCGACGATCTGCCTGTTTCGGCATTTACGGGTCGCGAAGACGGTACATGGAATCAAGGCGCTGCCGCATATGAAAAACGTGGAGTAGCCTCGCACGTGCCGGTTTGGAAGTCCGAAAACTGTATACAGTGCAACCAGTGCGCCTACGTTTGTCCTCATGCCGCCATCCGTCCTTTCCTGCTGAACGCGGAAGAAAAGACAAAAGCGCCTGCGGATTACAATACGCTTGCCGCCATTCCCGCCAAGCAATTTGAAGGCTTGCAATTCCGTATGCAGGTAGATGTTTTGGATTGTTTGGGCTGCGACAATTGCGTTGCAACCTGTCCGGGTAATAAAAACGGGAAAGCTTTGGAAATGACGCCGATTGACACGCAATACCCGAACCAGAAGAATTGGGACTTTTCGGTAAAAGAAGTTACGAGCAAGCAACATTTGATAGACATTGCGTCTAACGTGAAGAACTCGCAACTTGCCACGCCCTTATTTGAATTTTCCGGTGCATGTTCGGGATGCGGCGAAACACCTTACGTTAAATTAGTCAGCCAGTTATTCGGCGACCGCCAGATGATTGCCAACGCAACGGGCTGTACTTCCATCTATTCGGGTTCGGCGCCTTCCACGCCCTACACTGTCAATACGGAAGGCCGCGGTCCGGCATGGGCAAATTCCCTGTTTGAAGACAACGCAGAATACGGTTTGGGAATGAACATCGCTACCGAAAAAATGCGTGCCCGTGCAGTCGAAAAAACCCGCGCGTTGCTGGCAGTCGAATGGACGCAACAGCGCGTTAAAGACGCGGCGCAGGCGTGGCTCGACAATAAGAACGACAGCGGTGCGGCAGGACGAAAAGTAGCCGACGATTACGTTGCCGCACTCACGTGGGGCATCGCTACGATTGACGAAACCATTGCGCATTTTGAAAACGCCGGTCCGGAACACGCCGAAGAACTCGCACGGATGAAAGCGCTGAAAGCCTCCGGCGCAACCGACTGTCCCTGCGCCGCCTGCACGCTTAGTCGGGAACTTCTCGAACTGAAGCATTATTTTATGAAACGGTCGCAGTGGATAATCGGCGGCGACGGCTGGGCTTACGACATTGGCTTCGGTGGTTTAGACCATGTATTGGCTTCGGGACAAAATGTAAACGTTCTGGTAGTTGACACGGAGGTGTATTCCAACACCGGCGGGCAGTCGTCTAAATCCACGCCTGTGGGCGCTGTGGCAAAATTCGCCGCTTCGGGCAAACGGATACGGAAAAAAGATTTGGGCATGATTGCCGC
>JAIRKG010000050.1 GCA_031260235.1 Dysgonamonadaceae bacterium
ATGTTGGCGCAAGCAGGGGATGTGATTTTGATTGCAGGGAAAGGACATGAGGATTATCAGGAAATAAAGGGGGTGAAGCATCACTTCGATGACAGGGAAATTGTGCAGGAAATTTTTAACGAATAATTAATATGCTATACTATTTATTTAATTATCTCGACAAACTTGATTTCCCCGGCGCCGGAATGTTTCACTACATTTCTTTCCGCTCGGCAATGGCTCTGATTTTCTCTTTGATAATTTCTACTATTACAGGACGGCGAATCATTGAAAAACTGCAACGGCTGCAAATTGGCGAAACCGTCCGCAATCTGGGACTGGAAGGGCAAATGAAAAAAACAGGTACGCCTACCATGGGCGGCATCATTATTATCATTGCGATTCTCGTTCCGGTTTTGTTACTGGCACGTTTGAACAGCGTTTATGTTATTCTGATGCTGATTACTACCGTCTGGCTTGGAACGATTGGATTTATAGACGATTACATCAAAATAATCCGGAAAAACAAAGACGGTTTGGACGGCAAATTCAAAATAGTAGGTCAAGTGGGTCTGGGTTTGATTGTCGGTTGGACTATTTATTTAAGTCCCAACGCCGTGATACGCGAAAACGTTGAAATCCGGGAGAACAACGTTATCACAGAAATTGTTTACAATAAAGAAGTTAAATCGACAAAAACCACCATTCCCTTCGTGAAAAACAACAATTTCGATTATCGGAATTTGGTGTCTTTCATGACCAATCACCGGACGGCGGCGACCTGGATTATCTTTGTGATTATTGCAATATTTATTGTAACCGCAGTATCCAACGGAGCTAACCTTACAGACGGATTAGACGGATTGGCGGCGGGCAGTTCGGCAATTATAGGCGTTGCTCTGGGTATATTGGCTTATGTATCCAGCCATATCAAATATGCCGCTTATTTGAACATCATGTATATTCCGGGCTGTGAAGAACTGGCGGTTTTTGCAAGCGCATTTATTGGCGCCTGCATCGGTTTTTTGTGGTACAATGCGTTTCCGGCGCAGGTTTTCATGGGAGATACCGGCTCGCTCACTTTGGGGGGAATCATTGCCGTTTTTGCGATTGCGATTCACAAAGAGTTGTTGTTGCCGATTTTGTGCGGCGTTTTTTTGGTGGAAAGCCTGTCTGTGATGATGCAAGTCGGTTATTTCAAATATACAAAAAAGAAATACGGCGCGGGAAAACGCATATTTAAGATGACGCCATTGCACCACCATTTCCAGAAACCGGGTAATGTGGGGATTGACGCATTGATACAAAAACCGCTGGCGGCTGTTCCCGAATCGAAAATCGTTGTTCGCTTCTGGCTGATTGGGATTATTTTGGCGGTTTTGGCGATTGCAACTTTGAAAATGAGGTAGAATACAATTGATTATGAGCAAACAAGAGATTGTATTACGAAATGAATTTATTTCCGAAGTATGATAATAATGAACATGGAAAAGAAAGAAAACAAGGGCGTCAATTTGGCAGAATTTATGCCTTTGGTTCTTCGGCGGATAGTGATACTCGGTGCAGGTGAAAGTGGCACGGGTGCAGCCGTCCTGGCAAAGAAGAAGGGTTTCGACGTTTTTGTTTCGGATTTATCAACCATAAAAGACAAATACAAAGAAATTCTGGAGAGATACGAAATTCCTTACGAAGAAAGCCGTCATACGGAAGAAAAAATCCTGAATGCCAATGAAGTGATCAAAAGCCCCGGTATTCCCGACAAAGTTCCGATTGTCAAAAAATTGCTCCTGCAAAACACGCCGGTTATTTCCGAAATCGAATTTGCCGGACGGTATACGAATGCGAAAACAATCTGCATTACGGGAAGTAACGGCAAGACGACGACAGCCATGCTGACTTACCATATCCTGAAAAGCGCCGGACTGAACGTTGGCCTTGCAGGAAACGTCGGCGAAAGTTTCGCATTGCAGGTTGCCGAACAGAATTATGATTATTATGTCATCGAACTGAGCAGTTTCCAACTGGACGGGATGTTTGATTTCCGCGCGGATATCGCCGTTTTGCTGAATATTACGCCCGACCATCTCGACCGCTACAACTACGAAATACAGAATTATGTCGATTCTAAAATGCGGATTATTCAAAACCAGACGGCGGCAGACGCCTTTATTTTTTGGAACGAAGACCCTGTTTTAAAATCTCGGATTGCGGATTACAGACTGCAAATCGGTGGAAAACAGTTGCCGTCGCTTTATCCTTTTGCGCTAACGAAGGGAGATGGTGCGATTGCATATACCGAAAATAAACAAATCATTATAAACACACCCAACGGAAATTTTAATATGGAAGAAGATTTAGTAGCATTGACCGGCATACACAATCTGTATAACTCGCTGGCTGCGGGAATTACATCTAAATTGCTGAATGTTAAGAACGGAAATATCCGTCGTTCTTTAAGTAATTTCAGAGGGGTTGAACACCGTTTGGAAAAAGTGGCAAAAGTGCGCGGTGTCGAATACATCAACGATTCAAAAGCAACGAATGTCAATTCGACCTGGTATGCCCTGCAAAGTATGAAAACGCCTGTCGTCTTAATTCTTGGCGGGACCGACAAGGGCAACGATTATCGGGAAATTGAAGTACTGGTTAAAGAAAAATGCCGCGCCCTGATTTACCTCGGCGTGGATAATTCCAAACTGCACGGTTTTTTTGACGGAAAAGTAAAACAAACAACCGAAGCACATTCCATGAAAGAAGCGGTTTCAAAAGCATATGACATTGCCGAAAAAGGCGATACGGTTTTGCTGTCCCCCTGTTGCGCCAGCTTCGATTTGTTTAACAACTACGAAGACAGGGGAGAGCAATTTAAGAGTTGCGTCAGAAAACTTTAATCAATTTTAATGGATTTTTTAAGCAAAATATTTCGCGGCGACCGTGTAGTCTGGATGATTTTCACGTTTTTATGCGCCATTTCAATCATAGAAGTATATAGCGCATCCAGCACGCTGACTTTCAAAACGGACTATTGGCGACCGATTATGAGGCACGTCACGTTCTTGTTGTGCGGATTATTTATCGTATTGATTGTTCACAGTTGTCGTCCCAAATACTTCTCCGTCACCCTGCTGGCACTTCCTTTGACATGGTTTTTGCTGGTTGTCGTCAAACTCACCGGCGCCGAAACAAACGATGCAGCCCGCTGGCTATCAATCGGCGGCGTAAGTTTTCAGCCTTCGGAATTCGCCAAGGTATGCCTGATAGGAACGACCGCATTTTTCCTTTCCAAATATAAGAATACGGAGAAAAACATTCATTACCGCTTAATTTTGATTTCGACGGCTATCACTTGCGGAATCATCCTGCTGGACAATTTTTCGACCGCATTTCTGCTTTTTGCTGTAATCCTGATGATGATGTTTGTCGGGCAAATCCCTTTCAAAAAACTGTTTGTCATCATTGCCGGATGCAGTCTTGCTATCGGGTTGTTTATCGGATTCCTGTTCATTGTACCGGATAAATTTTTTGAAACCCACTGGTCGCGTCCGGTCACCTGGAAAGCGCGGATTCACCGCTTTGTTGAAAAAAAGGATGCAAAAGACGACACTTACGTAATAACCGATGAAAACTACCAGGTAACGCAAGCAAACATTGCCGTCGCCCGCGGAGGCATTTTCGGAAAATTGCCGGGCAACGGCAGACAAAGGGATTTCCTGCCGCAGGCTTATTCCGATTTTATTTTTGCGATTACGATTGAGGAATTGGGTTTGGTAGGCGGGCTGTTTGTCCTGTCGCTTTACGTATTCCTGTTTATTCGGACGGGGATTATTGCCGGACGGTGCGACAGTTTATTCCCCAAACTTATGGCGATGGGCTGTGCATTGGCTCTGGTCTTGCAAGCCCTGACAAATATGGCTGTAGCCGTCAATTTGATACCGGTTACCGGACAGCCGTTGCCGCTGGTGAGCAGGGGAGGAACTTCCACTTTGGTTACTTGCGTCTTTTTCGGAATCATATTGAGCGTCAGCCGCTACGAAAACAAACGCGGCATACAGCGGGAAGAAGAAATCGACGAGGAATTGGAGAAACAGCGGGTGGAAGACGAACAAAAAATGACGCAAGAACAAATGATATGATATTAAAACATTAAAAACATTAAAAACATTAAAACTATGACAGACAAAGAAAAACAAAAACAGGCAAAGGTATATTGTAATCTGGGAAATGCTTATTCTCTCAAAGGCGACTGTGACAACGCAATAGAAGCATATAAGAAAGTAATAGAATTAGAGCCGGACGATGCAGAGGCTTATTACAATCTGGGAAATGCTTATTCTCTCAAAGGCGACTGTGACAACGCAATAGAAGCATATAACAGAGCAACAGAATTAGAGCCGGATGATGCAGAGGCTTATAATAATCTGGGAAATGCTTATTCTCTCAAAGGCGACTATGACAACGCAATAGAAGCATATAAGGAAGCAAAGGAATTAAAACCGGATGATGTAGAGGCTTATTACAATCTGGGAAATATTTACTATGACAAAGGCGACTATGACAACGCAATAGAAGTATTTAAGAAAGTAATAGAATTAAAGCCTGATTTTGCAGAGGCATATTATAGTCTCGGAGCTGCTTACGGAAGCAAAGGCGACTGTGACAACGCAATAGAAGCAATTAACAAAGCAAAGGAATTAAAGCGATTTTGCACAGGTATATATATAAAATAGGAAAAGATGAAAAGTATATTGATACGGTTGTAAAAATATACTTTGCGCCCAATGCTGCCGGTATGGAAAAAAGGGGATATTAAAAATAACTTGTATCTTTGTAACGAAAATACCAATAATATCCTATGAAATAATTCCGAAAATAAATAAAAAATAAAAGAATGAAAAAACAACCATTGGAAGCCATTCCTGCTAACGTTATAGAAGCTGTGCGGCAAAGACTTGCCGAATCTAAATCGTTGTTGAAGCCTTATGTTGGGGCGCTTACGCCGGAACAAAGGCATAAATTGCTGAAAATGGGTGATAAATCCGATGCTTTTGTGGACAAAGCATACCGGTTTGCCGTTGAAAACCCAACTTTGATACCCCCGTTTTTCAATCTCTCGGATTTCAATCTCAATTTGACGGACGCCCACAATTTGCGGACAATTCACAACGACGCTTTGCAGGTGTATGAAGAAATTGACGATGCGATGATGTCTGCCGGAAGCGCCGCATTTCAGGCCGCTTTAACGTTCTACAATTTCGTAAAATTTTCCGCCGAGCAGGATATTCCCGAAGCCAAAGCGGTTTATGAAGAATTGAAGAAACGTTTTGCCAAACACAAACATAAAAACAACGCAGAAGAATAACCGGAAGACGATTTAGCGGGGAACGGTTGCCTGCCAAACAAAAAAAATTCCGGAATTTTGGCACAAAAGTCGAATTTCGGAATTTTTTTATTTACGCTCTTTCTTAAATTTGAAATTTTAGCGCTAAAAAGCATTAAAAAATAAGCTTTTAACATATAATTACAGGCTTTTAACGTATAATTACAGGCTCTGAACGTATAATTACAGGCTTTTAACATATAATTACAGGCTTTGAACGTATAATTTCACTCTTTTAGAATAAAAATAGACTTTTTAAAAATCTTAAAATATAAAATAATGAAACAAATGAAAATAATCATCAGCGGCGGCGGCACAGGCGGACACATTTTTCCCGCCCTGTCCATTGCCGGCGCATTGAAAGACCGCTATCCCGATGCGGAAATCCTGTTCGTAGGAGCTGAAAACCGGATGGAAATGGAACGGGTTCCCGCCGCCGGTTATCCGATAGTGGGGTTGCCGGTTGCGGGGTTCGACCGCAAAAACCCGGTGAAGAATATCGGCGTCGTTTTCAAACTGTTGAAAAGTATGTATTTGGCACGCAAAACGTTGAAGAAATTCCAGCCCGATATAGCCGTCGGAGTAGGCGGATACGCAAGCGGACCGACACTGAAAACAGCCAATAGCATGGGTATTCCTACCTTAATACAGGAACAAAATTCATACGCAGGAGTAACCAACAAACTTTTGGCGAAAAAAGCCGAAAAGATTTGCGTAGCCTACGAAGGTATGGAAAAATTCTTCCCCGCCGAAAAGATTGTTTTGACCGGCAACCCCATTCGCAAAGATTTGGTCAATACGGAAGACAACCGAAAAAAATCCTGCACTTTCTTTGGCCTCGACCCCGACATGAAAACCGTACTTATACTCGGCGGAAGTCTGGGCGCACGAACGTTGAACGAATGTATGATCGGGGCTTTGCCTGCGCTTCGCGACGGCAGCGTACAGTTTCTCTGGCAATCGGGGAAAATATATTTCCACGATTCCCTGAAACAACTGGAAAAATACTCGCAACACCCCATCAAACTTGTGGAGTTTATTTCCCGTATGGATCTGGCCTATTCCGTTGCCGACCTGGTCGTTTCCCGCGCGGGAGCCGGCTCGATTTCCGAATTTTGCGCAGTCGGGAAACCGGTTATTCTCGTTCCGTCGCCCAATGTTGCCGAAGACCACCAGACCAAAAACGCCCTTGCTCTGGTCAATAAAGATGCTGCCCTGCTCGTTTCCGACGCCGATGCCCCGCAAAAACTCATTCCGCTGGCTTTGGAT
>JAIRKG010000103.1 GCA_031260235.1 Dysgonamonadaceae bacterium
TTTTCAATAATTTCCGGCGAAACATCAACGTTGTACTCTGCTGCCTTCGACGCAACTTCGTGAACATTAAGCGTTTCCTGATACACCGGACGCGCGATGTAAGGCTTCTTTGCATTAGGCAAAAAAGCATGATAGAACTTTACGATAACGCGGTGAACCACGTTCTTTGCTTGAAATAAAATACTGCTCATAGCTTCATTCTTAATTTAAATAATTAATAATTCAGGGTTTAATATATCGTTCACGCTGCAAAAATAATACAGTTCCTTTAAATAAAAAACAACAGACAGCATAATTTAAGAACATTTAAGTTTATTTATAAGTTGTTATCTGTTTTTTGGGGTTTTTGCTGGATTGCCGCGCCGCTATCGCGGCTCCGGGTGACGCAGTGGGCTCGCAAAACCGCAGTCGTCACCCGGAGGACAAAGTCCGAAGCAATCCAGGAATTGTAATGATGCAGCAGGAGTTTTTGCTGGATTGCTTCACTGCTACGCAGTTCGCAATGACGTGTACGGTTCTGTTTCTCCGGATTGTTTCGGGCTTCGCCCTCCGGGTGACGAGGTGGGCAGCGATGACGGGGTGCGGATGGGGGCGTTGCGGGGCGGGGTTGGTTGTCGCGCCAATTTGCCTGCATAAATTATTTTATTTACCTTTGCTTCACCAATTAAAAGCAAATGATTTTATTTGAATTTATTACGAATTTATTGATAGAGGAAGGCGTCCCCGCTGTTTTGGGTGGCGCGGACGAACTCTTGCCGGAAGCGGTCGGCGGATTGCATGGGTTTCTTAAAACTCGTTTTATTGAAGGCTCTGCACTTTTTATGGGTTCTATTGCGCTGGTGATGATTGTGGGGCTGTCTTTTTGTTTGGAACGAATCATTTATTTGAGTTTGGTTCAAATTAATACGAAGAAATTCCTCTCGGAAACAGGGGCGTTTCTGCAAAGAAAAGATGTGGAAGGCGCTCTGGCGCTTGCCCGTAACACGCGAGGCCCTGTTGCGTCAATATGTTATCAGGCGCTTTTACGGATGGATCAAAGTGTTGAAGTTATCGACAGGTCTATTACTTCTTTCGGGAGCGTTCAGGTGGGGCTTCTTGAGAAAAATCTTTCGTGGATTACGTTGTTTATTACGATTGCACCTGCGCTTGGTTTTCTGGGAACTGTGACGGGGATGATTCAGGCTTTCGATAATATTCAGCAGTATGGCGACATCAGTCCGACTATTATTGCGGCAGGAATGAAAGTTGCCCTGATTACTACGGTTGCCGGCCTGATTGTAGCGATTATTCTCCAACTGTTTTACAGTTATATTGTTAACAAAGTGGAAGGCATTGTCAACAGCATGGAAGACGATTCCATTAAGATAGTAGACCTGATTATGAAATACAAATGAAACCTTCGTCTTATAACAGAATCTCGACCATTGTGTTTTGGGTTTGCATGTTGGTTACGATTGCAGTATCCGCCTGTTTTTTATCCGATTATGCGAAGGGAGACAGCAACGGCGACTCCGCAGGAATATCTGCGCTGATTTATTGGATGTGCATTGTGTTGATACTGACATTTGCCGCTCTTTTGTGGGGCGTTTTGTGGGATCATTTCAAAAATAAGAGGTAAAAATGCCGCGCTTCAAACGAACTATTCCTCCGTTTAATGCAACATCGTCGGCTGATATTGCTTTTATCCTGCTACTTTTCTTTTTGCTTTCAGGTTCATTAAGTTCCAATACGGGAATATACAGGCATTTGTTTCCGAACACCAACGATCAACTGAAAAAGAAAATCGACATAGAAAAGCGTAATTTCATTACTTTTTCCATTGACGGGAATAATGCGGTTTTCATGGAAGATGAGCCGGTTAAATTACATGAAATCCGCGATATGGCTAAAACATTCATTGCCAATCCGGATAATTCCGATTATTTGCCCGAAAAACAGGAGATTGAGATTCCGGAATTGGGACTTGTCACCATAACGCCACACGCTGTTATCAACATGGAAATAAGCCGAATGAGTTCTTATCAGACTTATATTTCCGTGCTGGGCGAATTATCGGCAGCGTACGACGAACTGCGAAATGAACTGGCAAACGAACGGTTTAACAAGTCTTTCGAGCATCTGAGTAATGAGCGGCAATCGGCAATCAGGGAAGCTATCCCGCTTCGGATTGCGGAAAAGGAGTCGGAAAGAAAGGAGAATGCCAATGAGCAGATTCCGTAAAATGCGCCGAGAAGTTCCGTTCTTAAATACGACTTCCCTGCCTGACTTGATTTTTACTTTATTGCTTTTTTTTATGTTGGTCGTTAACATGCGCTCCGTTCCCGCGCTCGTGCAATTGCAACTTCCGAATACCGGCGAACTTCAGAAGTTGAAAGAAAAATCACTCCTTATATATATAGTTGTGGGGAAAACCGGAACCCTCCAGATTAACGACGGCATTACGACTTTGGAGGCGTTGCCTGAGGAATTGGAAAGTATCAAAAGCCAAATCAATCCAGAAGAAAGAAGTCAAATCATTGTTATCCTGAAAATGGACAGGAATACCCACATGGGACAAGTTAATGATATTCGCCAAATACTTCGCGAGCAAAATTTACCGACGGTGTATTATGCGGTGGAAAAATCTTCATAACGCCTCAACTTACTAATATACTTCCCAATAATATCAAATTCCAGGTTCACCACTGTTCCCCGTTTGATTTGGTGAAAATTTGTACATTCATAAGTATAAGGAATAATCGCAACCTGAAAACTGTTGTCCTTTGAGTTGCATACCGTGAGACTGACGCCATTGACGCATACCGATCCTTTTTCGACAGTCATATAGCCTTGCCGTGCCAAATCTTTGTCAAAAGCATATTCGAAAGTATAATACCAGCTTCCGTCGGCTTCGTCCACTTGGGTGCAGACGGCAGTTTGGTCAACATGTCCCTGAACGATATGCCCGTCCAAACGACCGTTCATCAACATACTTCTTTCCAAATTCACTTTGTCGTTCACCTGTAAAAACCCCAGATTGGAGCGTTCCAGCGTTTCTTTGACGGCCGTAACCGTATAGGCATCTTCCTGCAAATCGACAACAGTCAAGCAAACGCCATTGTGAGCAACGCTTTGGTCAATTTTCAATTCTTTTACAAACGAGCATTTTAACGTTAAGTGTAAATTGCCCTGATCTGCGACTAATTTTACAATCGTCGCCGCTTCTTCTACTATTCCTGAAAACATAATTGATATTTT